>JAAZBQ010000127.1 GCA_012513725.1 Chloroflexota bacterium | reverse complement strand
TCGGTGGGCCCGTAGGCCTGCCGGAAGGCAGAGGCGGCGGCCGGGCCGAGGGAAGAGGTCACGTTGCGGCAGTCGCTGTGGCGCAGGCCGATGCCCAAGAGGTGCAAGTCGAACACGACGGCCCGGAGGGCCTGCCTCGCCGCGTCGTCGCGGGGGCGGGAAAGGGCCAGGTTCGCCCAGAAAAAGTCGTTGTACGTCAGCGTCTCGGGGAGCGACCGGGCCGCGGCCTGGAGCGACGCGATGTGGCCGGCGGCGAGATCCCACAGCGGGTCGCCGGGCATGTCCAGACGCGCGCCCATCCAGCGGAGGCGCTCGGGGGTGAGGGCGTCGGCCTCGCGGGCGAGCCACGCGGGCGGGGCGGGTTGGGCCGCGAGCCAGCGCCGGCCGGCGCCGTGCAGGGCACGATACCATTCGGCGACGGCCCGGCCGGTGGCGGACTGACTGACGTCCTCGGGGGTCGCCAGGCGCCACGAGGGGCTGGCGTCCAGGTCCTCGAGGAGGAGCGCCGCCTCCGCCCGGGCAAGGACCCGGAGGGTGGGAACGCCAAGGTCGGCGAGGAGGGCGTAGGCCCGGGCCTCGTGGCGCGCCTCGGGGCCGTGGCTCCACTTGAGGACGCAGGCCTCCCCCGCCCGGCGGAGGCGGAGGAGGTAGCGTCCCTCGCGGGCCTGGAGGACCTGGCCCGCGAGGAGGTCGTCCGCCGAGAGCCCCAGGGCGGCGGCCGCCTCAGCGGGGAGGCGCCGGGCCTCCCCAGCCTGGGGCGCAGGCACCTCCATCAGCGCGTTGTGACGGAGAGGGTCAGACTGCTGGCGCCGGGGTAGCGGATGAAGAGCGAGTCATCCTCGGCGTCGATGGCCAAGCCCTCGGCCCGGGCCTCCACGCGGACCTCGAGCCCCGGCAGGCTCCAGGCGCCGCCACCGACATCGGCAGCAGTGGCCCCGGGCGCGTACACCTCCAGGACGGCGTCGCCGGCGCAGGTAACGTGCGCCTGCCCCTCGTCGGCGCGGGCGTCCACGGCATCACCGGCCACCATGCGCATCCAGCCCACCCCGCCTTCCGGCAACCGCCAGTGCACGGTGAGGGGATGAAACTGGCGACCGGCCGGGCGCTGGCCGTCGGTCCCGGCGGCGCCGATCATGACGTCCTCATCCAGCCAGGCGGTGGCCACGCGAATGGGCGTGGAACCCACGTGGCGCTCCACCCGATGGGGGCCGGGGAACGCCCGGAGGGCCGGCAGGGCATCCTCGGGCACGCGCACGCCGACCGCGGTCAGAGCCGGCGGGTACATAAAGTCGTTCGTGTGCTCCATGGGTCCGGTGGGATCGGGGTGCGGCGCGAGGGCGCGTCCCGCAGCGATCCAGATCGCCTGGCCCAGGAGAGCGACATAGCGGGTCATGTCCATGCCGTAGGAGCGGGCATAGGGGCCACATATGTTGCGGAGGCCGGCATGATAGTAGCCGGCAATGTCGCGCCAGAGGGCGGCCTCCATCTCCTCGGCCAGAGACTGGAGGCGCGGGGTGGGCGCGTAGCAGCGCCAGAAGCCCAGGGCAAAGAGGTCGGTGCCATAGTAGGTGGGGGAGTTGTACTCGTCGTAGGCCCCGTGTTCGCCAAAGCGGCGGTGGATCGTCTCGGCCCAGGCCTCGCCACGGGCGCGCCACTCGGGCTGACTGTAGCGGGTGCCGGCCCACATCTCGAACGGTGCGCGCATCAGGGCGATGTTCGTGTAGCGCTCGGTGAGGCGGCCCTCGCCCTCCTCCCCCTCGATGGCCAGGCGTACGGCGCGGTCGATGCGCCGGACGAGGTCCGGGGGCAAAGCCGCCGGGTACTCTTCCAGGAGGATGGCCAGCGCCGTGCCGATGAACTGGCGCCAGTTCGGGTCATAGTGCTCCCAGCGGACGGCGTCGGCGGGCGGGTGGGCCTCCTCGGGGGCGCGGTAGAACGTGCCGTGGTAGGGTCGGCCGGGCTCATCGAACTGCCAGTCGAGGATGGCGGACACGGCGCGACAGGCGCGGTCGCGGTCGCCGGGGGCATCACGCTGCAGGAGGCCCAGGGCATACCAGACCGTGTCGCGAACGCCGTGGCGCACTCCGGGGATCGGAGCGTGGCGACCTGCATGGCCTGGGTCCGGGGCATAGATCAGCAGGCCGACCTCCTCGTCCCAACGGGCGTCCATCCAGGTCATCGAGGCCGTCAGGAGGTCGGCGGCGTGTTCCGACAGGGCAATGGGCATGGCATTCGCTCCAGGGTTCATGGGTGCGTGCGACACCACGCAGTGTACGTCGCTCAGCGCCAGGGCTCAACTGCGTTGGGCCGTTGCGGCGGTCACCGTTTTGACAGTGCCGCGCTGCGAACCTAGAATCGGACGACCGAGGAGGAACAGACGCCGGATGCAGAGAACCGAACGGCTGGGAGCAACGATCAGCCTGGTGATGATGGGCCTCATGATGTCGTCGATCATCATGCTGCCCGGGCGGCAGGCGCAACTGACGCTGTTTGGGTCGCAACTGGCCTTCCAGTTCTCCGGCCTCACCCAGCTCGCCGTCGTGATGATCGGCCTGGCCTGCTCGGGGGCCGACGCGGTGATCCAGGCACACCCCGCAAACCGCCGGCGCTCGCTGCCGTATGCGGCCGCCTTTTGGGCGCTGCCCGCCGTGCTGATGGGCGCCAGCCTGATCCTGGTGCGGGACCTGCCCTGGTGGGGCTATCGGCTGGCCTACGTATTGTTCTCGGGCGCGCTGTTGGCCACGGTGGTCATCTCCCAGTACCGCACGGTGGACCCGGCCGACGCACGGCTGCGCGAGTCGCGGGTGGCGCTGAACATCCTGGCGTATGCGCTGGCGGCCTTTTTTCTCGTCTACCTGTACGGCACGCGGATGCGCAGCGCCATCTCGGCAACGGGGGTGCTGCTGGTCAGCGGGCTGCTGGCCCTCGAGTTGCTCCGCACGCCCCGTGAGGCGATCGAGCGCACGTGGATCTATGCCGGGGTTACGGGCCTGGTGATGGGCGAGACGACCTGGGTGCTGAACTATTGCGCGCTGGACGCCCGGGCAGGCGGCGGCCTGCTCCTCGTGGTGTTCTACACGGTGACGGGCCTTGCCCAGCAGCACCTCTGGGGGCGGCTGACGCGCCGGGTGGTGGTGGAATACAGCCTGCT
>JAAZBQ010000126.1 GCA_012513725.1 Chloroflexota bacterium | reverse complement strand
CTCCGCTGCCTCCTCGACTACCGCTTCCACACCTCCCATTTCATGTGGGTGGACGACGAGCGCCTGATCTGCTCCACCGACGTGCTGGGCCCGATGCAGTTCGTCTGGCTGCCCGATGGCCCCGGCCAGATCGTGCCCGCCGCCGCGGACGCCATGCCCTCCAACGGCCACGCTTGCTTTTCGCCCGATGGCCGCTGGCTGGTGACGGACGCCTTTTACGAGCGCGACGGCGAGCGGGTCGGGGAGTTGATGCTCGTGCGCTTGGCCGATCAGCACAAGGTGACCCTGGGACGCTTTACCCACGACCCGCAGTTCGTCGGCGACATCCGCTGCGACCTGCACCCGCGCTGGCGGCCCGATGGCCGCGCGGTGACCTTTGATTCCGTGCACGAGGGCAGCCGGCAGGTGTACATCGCCGAGGTGGGAGACGTCGTGGGCTAGGAGGATCGCCGGGCGAGGGAAGCAGACCAATCGATGCCGATTAGTCTTGTAATACCCCCCGCTCCGTGGTAGAATCCGGCCACTTTACGGCCCGGTCCGGGCCTTGCGGCAAGGAGCTACCATGCGACTGACACGAGGCGCCGACTATGGGGCGAGGGGCATCATGCATCTGGCGGCACAGCCGCCGGAGGCCGTGGTGCTGGTGAAGGACATTGCCTCCGCCGAGGGCCTTCCGGAGAGCTACCTCTCCAAGATATTCCAGGAGCTGGCCAAGGACGGGCTGGTCCGTTCGCACCGCGGCGCCAAGGGCGGCTTTTCCCTGGCCCGCCCCGCCGAGGCCATTACCCTCCGCGAGGTGATCGAGGCGATCGAGGGGCCCATCGCCCTGAACCGCTGCCTCTCGCCCACCGAGGGCTGCGAGTTCCAGGATACCTGCCCGCTGCGGCCGGTTCTGGCCCAGGCGCAGGAGCAGTTCCTCGCCGTCCTCGATCGCACCACCCTGCGCGATCTCGACGTCCAGGGTCTCTCGAACCTGCCCGGCGACTAGCCGATCGTCACCCGCTGCAGGAGGTGGCCCCGGGCGTCGGCGCCGGGGAGGGCAATATACAGCCCGTAGGTCCCCGGGGCCAGGTCCGCGGGCAGCGGCACCACCTGGGCGTCCCGCACGATCTCCCCCGGTCCCCATTCCTCCGGGGGATAGTCGCCGTTCAGGATGCGCAACGCCCCCTCCCAGGCGAGCCGTCCGCGCCCATCCCGCAGCGACAGGATCGGGGCGTCGCCCTCCGCCGGTCCCTCCTGCCGCTCCCAGAAGAGCACCAGGCTGAGCGCCTCCCCTGGGTGCACGATGCCCAGTTCCTCGTGGTCGAACCCTAACCGGTGCAGGTTGTAGCCCAGCAGGGCCAGGCCGCCGGCGCGGGCAGAGACAAAGCGCTCGATGCCCAGCGCCCCCACGGGCGGCGGGGAGGCCGGAGGCGTAACGCGGAGGGTGGCGAGGTCCAGCGCGTCGCCGCCGGAGGAGACCGGCAGCCGCTGGCCGGTGGCGCCGTCGTACAGGCCGATGCGCAGGGTGTGCTCCCCCGGGGGCGTGCCGGGCCGCACCAGGAGGCCGTGGTTATCCACCACCATCTCGCCCGGCTGCCAGTCGCTCGTCGGGCGCGAGCCGCCGGCGGGCTCCGAGTCGCGCTGACCGACGATGTGGCCGCGGGCGTCCACCAGGTGGACGAACACCTTCAGCCGCTCGGGGATGGCCTCCAGGCACTCCCAGTACAGCGTCAGCGGCACGATGTCGCCGCTGGACGCCGTCCGCGGACCAATGCTGTAGCCGCGCAGGCGCACTCCCTCCCCAAAGACGTGATCCGTCTCCACCTCGATGGCCCCGGGGGGCGCCTCGGGCACCGCGTACACCGCCAGGCGCACGTTGCCGAACCAGGAGTCCAACGTCTTGAAGGCGTGGGCATCCAAGTAGCCCTCGATGGTGCGCCCGGGGTCCGATTCGTCGGTGGCCCACAGGATGGCATAGATGCGCCGATGGCGGGCCAGGAGTTCCGCCAGATCCCGGATGGTGGCCTCCACGTCGATGGGCCGCTGGAGGGGCAGGGGCACCATGGGCAGCGGCCCATCATAGTAATAGTCCACCGTCTCGATCTGGCCGGGGGCGTTGATCAGGATGGCGTCCTCGCTAGAGGCGGTGGCCTCGATATAGCGCACGATCCCCCGATAGTCATCCCGAAAGGTGCGCGGGTCGGTGTACTGGGCGGCGAGGGTCGGCAGGACCGGCAGGAGCGCACCGACGGCCAGCACCCCGGCGGCCAGCGGCCCGGCCGCCTCCCGGCGCAGCGCTGCAGCGATCCCCCGGGCCACCAGCACCACCCCGGCACCCACCAGCAGGTGGTAACCCGGCGTGGCCAGGAGCAAGAACTTGCTTTTGTACATCGGCCGGCTCAGCGATAGCCCATAGATCACCAGCACAGGGACGGCGGCGTACAGGAGGGCCAAGCCCACCCCGCCCGCCATTCGGTTCGCGCCGCGCCGCAGGCTGACCCAGGCGCCCACCAGGGCGGCCAACGCGGGCACTGCCGCGACCAGGGCGGCGCCGAGGGTCGCCCGCCCCCCCGCGGCGGTGATCCCCAGGGCCAGCACCCGCAACGCCTCCCGCGCCAGGAAGGATAGCGTCAGCGGCTCGCTGACCGCCGGCCAGGCCGTGAGCGAATCCCGCGAGGCGAGCAGCCAGGGCACATAGAGCGCCACGACCGCCGCCTGCAGCCCTGCCCAGAGGGCCACCGCCCGCCACACATCGCGCCGCACGCCACCCCGGTACCGCCAGGAGAGCCAGACGGCCAAGGCAACGTTCTGGGCGGCCAGGAGGCTAAAGGCGAAGTAGTGGGTGTACACGGCCGCCGTGGTGGCCAGCAGGTAGGCCCCCGCAGCGAGGACGAGCCCGCGGCGATCCCGGGCGGGCGCCGCCCACCGATCCAGGAGCCCCACGTAGGCCAGCATCGACAGTG
>JAAZBQ010000821.1 GCA_012513725.1 Chloroflexota bacterium | reverse complement strand
AGGCCGTCGCAGCCCTGGCCGCTGGCAACGCGGCGCTACTGGCCGACCTGAGTCGCCTGCCGGGCCTGGCCGCCGGCCTCATCACCCGGGCGGCGCCCCTGGCCGAGCGGATCGGTCAGGACGAGGCCATCCGGCGGATCACCTACCTCGGTTCCGGGCCCCTCTATGGCCTGGCGAACGAGGCCACGGTCAAGATGAAGGAGATGTCGCTCTCGCTGGCCGAGCCCTACCATTTTATGGAGTTCCGCCACGGGCCGATGTCGTTGGTCGACCGGGAGCACCTGGTCGTCGCGCTCCTTTCCGAGGGGATGCGCGACTATGAGCTCGGCGTGCTGGACGACCTGCGGGAGCGCGGCGCCCGCCTGGTGGTCGTAGGGAATCGCCTGGAAGGCCTCGAGGGCGAGTTCGACGCCGTGCTGGACCTCCAGGCCGACCTCCCGGAGCGCGCCTATCCGGTGTTGTACCTGCCGTTCGTGCAACTCTTGGCCTACTATCGCGCCCTCGGCCGGGGGCTGAACCCCGATCGCCCGCGGAATGTGGTGATGTCCATCCGGCTGGATGGGTCGCGGCTGGGGTCATGAGCGAGCGCCCCTACGACGTTCTGGTGGTTGGTGAGCTGAACGCCGATATCCTGCTCACCGGCGACGTGACGCCCGAGTTCGGCCAGGTGGAAAAGCTCATCGACGATTTCGACATCCTGGTGGGGTCCTCTTCGGGGATATTCGCCGCCGGCGCGGCCCGCATGGGGCTGCGGGTGCTCTTTTCCTCCTGCGTCGGCGACGACCTGCTGGGGCATTTCCTCGTGGAGGCCCTCGCGGAGGCGGGGGTGGATACGACCCACGTGCGGATCGACCCGGCGGTCAAGACCGGGGCCACGGTGCTCCTCTCCCGGGGGCAGGATCGCGCCATGCTGACCTACCTCGGCGCGATCGCCGCCGTGGGGCCCGAGGACGTCCGCGAGGAGTGGTACGCCCAGGCGCGGCACCTCCACGTGGCCAGCCCCTTTCTGCTCGCCCGCTTGCGGCCGGTGATGCGCGACATGATGCGCTGCGCCCACGAGGCGGGCGCCACGACCTCGCTGGACACTAACTGGGACCCTGCGGGTCGCTGGGAGATCGATGACCTCCTGGAACACCTGGACGTGTTCCTGCCCAACACGGCCGAGGCGCTGGCGATCAGCGGGCGGGAGACGGTCGAGGAGGCGATGGAGGTCCTGGGGAGCCGGACGCGGGTGCTGGCCGTCAAGGCCGGCGCGGAGGGGGCTTACGGCGCCGAGCGGGGCGCGGCGGGAGTGGTGCGGATGCCGGCCCAAGCCGTGCAGCCGGTGGACACCACCGGCGCCGGCGACACGTTCGACGCGGGGTTCCTGGGGGGCTGGCTCCGCGGACAGCCCCTGGAGGAGTGCCTGGCCCTCGGCGCGGTGGCCGGCGCCCTCACCACCACCCAACCCGGCGGCCTGAACGGCCAGCCCACCTACGAGGAGGCTCGCGCACTCGCGCGCCGGGTGAAGGGGTAGACAGGATGGACAGGATTTGGGGACAGGATTGACAGGATTTCCTGGGAGTCCCGCCGTGGTCGGTCGGAAATGGAGCTCGGCGGCTGTAGCGCATAGAGGCCGTAACGTCAGACCTCACGGCCTCTCGTCACGTACCCGCAATCCCCGATCCTGTGAATTGTATCCACAAAATCCTGTTCATCCTGTCAATCCTGTCTACTCCGCCTGGCACGATGGGCACAAGAACGATGAGGTGCTGCCGGTCTTGATCTTTTCGATCGGGGTGCCGCAGCGGGGGCAGGGTTCGCCCTCCCGATAGCCCACCTGGAACCAGTCCATATCCAGCAGGCCGCCCTCGCCGTGGAGGTTCTGCTCGAACTTGGCCCCGCCCAGCGCCACCGCCTCGCCCAGGGTCAGCCGGATGGCCCGCCAGAACGCCTCCACCTCCTCCTCCGACAGCGAGTTCGCCGGCCGCAGGGGATGCAGGCCGGCCCGGAACAGGATGTCGTGGGAGTACATGTTGCCGATCCCGGCGATCCGGCGCTGGTCCAGGAGGATGTTCTTGATCCGCGTGCGGCGCCCGGCCAAGAGGGCGGCCAGGGCGTCGACGGTGAACTCGGGCGAGAGCGGGTCGACGCCGAGGCTGCCGGCCATGGGGTGTTCGGGCAGGTCCTCCGGCGAGACCAGGTGCAGGTACCCGAACCACCAAAAGTGGGCGGAGAGGCGGTATCCATCGGCAAAGGTGAGGACGGCCTGTACCTTTTCGGGGAGGGCGTCGCCCGGTGCGTGGAGGAGCAACTCGCCGCCCATTCCCAGGTTGATGAGCAGCCAGTCGCGGCTGAGCCGGCAAAAGATCCACTTGCCCCGGTGGCTGGCGCCCTCGACCCGCTGCCCGGCGATCCGCGCAGCGGCGTCCTCCGCCGGCATGTTCAGGATCTTGGGCTGGACGATCTCGAGCGCCTGGATGGTGCGGCCGGCGAGTTCGCACTGGATCTCTCGGGCGCGGAGGAGGATTTCGGGAAGTTCGGGCATGTGGCTCCTTTCT
>JAAZBQ010000125.1 GCA_012513725.1 Chloroflexota bacterium | reverse complement strand
TCGCGGAGGCCGCGTCGCGCTACATCGCCCTGGATGAGAACTATCCCGACGACCCGGACCTGGCGGCGCTGGTCGCCCGCTACCAGGCGCTCTATCCCACGCCGGCGCCTGCCACGCCGACGGGCATCGTCCAGCCGTAGGGCGCGAATGCGCGCGGGATCCGCGACAGTCTTTGATCACCGCCCGACACAAGGGAGCAACATGATCCTCATCGTCGTCCTCGATGGCCTTCGTCCCGACCTGCTCACGCCCCGCCAGATGCCCTGGCTGAGCCGCATGGCCGCCGGCGGCGCGTTCTGCACCGCGAGCCACGCGACGTTCCCCACCGCCACGCGGATCAACTCCTCCTCGCTGACCACCGGGTGCCAACCGGGGCGCCACGGCATCGTGGGGAACGAGCTGTACGCCCGGGCGGTGGACCCGCTCAAGGCAGTGAGTTGCGCCGATCACCGCGCCCTGCAGGCCGTGGCCGCCTCCGAGGGCGACCGTCTCCTCTCGGTGCCCACCCTGGGCGAGCGGTTGCGGGCGGCCGGCAAGCGCATGGTGGCGCTGGGTTCGGGATCGCCCGGCACCACGTTCCTCCTGGATCCCACCCAGGCGGGGCCGGTGGTGAACTGGGCAGCGGCCTGGCCGGAGGCCACCCAGGAGGAGGTCGTCCGCCGGTGGGGCGGGATGCTGGACGTGTCCTCCTCTTCGGCGGAGCGCACCGAGTTCGTCACCCGGGCGCTGACAGAGTACCTCCTGCCCGCCGAGCAACCCGACGTCGCCGTGATCTGGGTCACCGAGCCGGACCACGCCCAGCACCACGCCGGGCTGGGCGTCCCCGAGACGGTGGAGATGCTCGGCTGGGCGGATCGCTGGCTGGAGGGGTTGGTCGGGCGCCTGGAGGTCGAGTACCCCGGCGCCCTGGACTGCATGATCACCTCGGACCACGGGTTCAGCACCATCTCCCACCACGTGTCGCTCCGCGAGGAGCGCGAGGCGTTGGAAGCGACCCTTCCGGTGGCGTTGGAGCCGGGAGACCTGGTGTTCGCCGGCAACGGGCTGTACCTGAACGGCCAGGCGCTCGAGTACTTGCCCGAGATCCGCGAGGCCCTGGGGGCGCGCCCCTGGGTGGGTGGGCTGTTCGTCCGCGACGACCTCATCGACTGCTGCGCCGACACCCTGCCCCAGAGCGCCGTCGGCGGCGGCGGGCACCCGCGCTCGCCCGAAATCCTGTTCAGCGGCGCCTGGTCGGCGGAACCCAACGCCGCGGGCATCCCCGGGCTAACCCAGAGCCCCTCGGGGAACGTGGCCTCCCACGGGATGGCCAGCCCGTTCGACGTGAACAACACCCTGGTAGCCTGGGGGCCGTCGTTCCAGGAGGGCGTAACCTCCGGCGTGCCCTGCGGCATCGTGGACATCGCCCCCACCGTGCTGCAGCTCCTGGGCGTGCAGGCGGAGGGGATGGACGGCCGCGTGCTGGAGGAACTGCTCCGCAACGGGCCGAATCCCGCCGACGCGCCGGTAGTGCGCACCCACCGCCGGGGCCGATTGGGCGCCGGGCGCGACCAGATCGCCGAATACAGCGAGGCGGGCGGCCACCGCTACCTGGACCGGGTGACCGTGGTGGAAGCGTAGGAACTCGTCGGCGCTGGAGGCGCTCCACACGAATGCCCCGAATGCCGGACGAATCCCTCGAATGGGAGGGGAATCTGCCACGGACATCGACGGATGGATCGGATGCCACGAATAGTGCCTGGCGCAGGCTGGGCCTGACCTGACCACGGCTCCACTCATGCCGTCATCCTGAGCGAAGCGATGGACCTCCGGCGCACATCGACCTCGAGTCCATGTGCGCCGGAGGTCCTTTCGTTGGCAGGCCCTTCGGCAGACCTCAGGACAAGCCTCAGAAGGTGCTCACCCCCCGGGGGAAGGACGGGCCGCCGCTGGTGAGTTTTAGGTGGGCCATGCGCAGCTTACGGCGCAGGTCGATGCCATAGGGGCACTCGGGCAGGGGCCGGTCGGAGGCCAATACCTCGGCCACCCCGTCGGCGTACGGCGCGTACATGTCCATGGCCCGCTCCT
>JAAZBQ010000820.1 GCA_012513725.1 Chloroflexota bacterium | reverse complement strand
CGCTTGGCGCGGCAGCGGGCGCATGCTAGAATGCGCCACGCACGTCCGCCGACCGGACGCATCCATCGTTGCACGACGCACCCCTGCATCCCGCCACGACGAAAGGAGTCGGACGCGACATGCTAGAAAGCGAGAGCCCCGGAGCCCCTACCGCCGCTCCCCGCACCCGCTGGATATCGCGGGCCGTCGATTTCATCATCGTGCCGGCGCTGATCCTCCTCGCGCTGTGGCTGCCTCCGGCATCCCTCGGCGAGCGCCTGTTCGCCCCCGACATGCCCCGATTTACGCCCGAGGCGGGGGGCGAGGTGCGCGGTCCCGCCGGGGCGTCATTGGCCGTACCCCAAGGGGCGCTGGCCAAGGATACCCGTATCGACTTGACTACCCCGATGGACGGCGAGGCGCCCCTGGCGGCTGATCGCTTGGTGGCCGCCGTGGCGACGGGCGACACGCTGGGCTACCGCGACTCGAGCGTCGAGGTCCGCGCCGCCAAGAGCGCGCCCGGCGACGCCGTTTTCCACGGGCCGCTGTACCGGCTGGCCCTCCGCGGGCCGCAGCCGTCGACGGCCACCCTGACCCTGCCGCTCCCCGAGGGGTTGGCGAGCACCGAGGCGACCGATGTCCTGGCCTTTGCAGAGGACGCCTGGCGCCAGGTGGCCTCGCAGCCCTCGGCCGACGGGCGGACGCTGGTGGCCCGGCTGGACGGCATCCCGGAGGCCGTGGCCATCGCCCAGCGCGTGCCGAGCAGGGCCCCGGTGGCCGTGGGTGGCCCCGAAGCGGCCGACGTCCTCGGCGCCTCGGCGCTCTACATGGGCGACGCCTCCATCGCCGACGACTATGTCGTGGGCGGTGTGGTGCCCAGTGCCGCCCACGCCGGCGGGCGGACGGCCTTCCTCCGCGTGTCCGACATCTCGAATGGCATCCTGCGCACCGACCTGGTCGGCAACATGCTGGCCATCGCCGACTATCGGGAGACCCACGTGGCCGCGATCGTGGCGGCTGCGACCGACGCGGGCTACTCGGGTGTGGAGCTCCACTATGCGGGTGTGGATGCCGCCCAACGCGCCGATTTCACCGCCTTTGTCCGGGACCTGGCCGGCGCCCTCCACGCCGACGGCCTGCTCCTCGCGCTGCACATGGCCGATCCGCAGACCATCGGCAACGCCGCCGCCTACGACTGGGTCGCCCTCGGCCAGGCGGCGGACGTCGTCCGCCTCTCGGCGCCCTCCGATCCTCCGGCCTACGCCCCCGGGGGCGACATGGATCGGCTGCTGACGTGGGCCACGCGGCAGGTGGACCGGCGCAAGGTCGAACTGGTCATCCACGCCGAGTCGCGGGATGTGTCGCCGACCGGCATCGTCATCATGCCCTACCAACAGGCCCTCGGGGTGTTGGCGCGGGAAGTGCAGTTGGACGACGACATGTATCTGCCCGGCGCGTCGCTGACCGCCCGGCTCCCCGACCTGGCCCGCTCGCCGATCCAGTTCGACGCCCAGTCGGGCACCTATTGGTTCGCCTATCGGGACGACGCGGGGAACCAGCACGTGGTGTGGCTGGAGAACGGCACCAGCGTGGGCCGCAAGCTCCAGTACGTCAGCCAGTATGCCCTGGGCGGCGTGGCGATCGAGGGCTGGACCCCGG
>JAAZBQ010000124.1 GCA_012513725.1 Chloroflexota bacterium | reverse complement strand
TGATCGTGGACATTGGCGGCGGC
This sequence comes from Chloroflexota bacterium, assembly GCA_012513725.1. Lineage (GTDB taxonomy): Bacteria > Chloroflexota > Anaerolineae > UBA1429 > UBA1429 > JAAZBQ01. The sequence continues at coordinate 4,093 of JAAZBQ010000124.1, read as the reverse complement.
ACCACAGAGGTCGCCGTCATCAGCCTGGGCGGCATCGTGGTCGCGCGGTCCATTCGCGTCGGCGGCGACGAGATGGACGAGGAGATCATCCGCTACTGCCGCCAGAAATACAACCTGCTGATCGGCGAGCGCATGGCCGAACGCACCAAGGTGGCCATCGGCTCCGCCTACCCCCTTCCCGAAGAACAGACCATCACCGTCCGGGGCCGCAACCTGATCACGGGCCTGCCGGATGCGGTGGAGGTATCCAGCGTCGAGGTGCGCGAGGCCCTCTCGGGGCCCATCGGCATCATCGTCGAGGCGGTCAAATCGACCCTCGACGAGACGCCCCCCGAACTCGTGGCCGACCTGATGGAGTTGGGCATCGCCCTGGCCGGCGGGGGCTCGCTCTTGCAGGCCCTGCCCGATCGCCTGTCCGAGGAAACCCGCATGCGCGTGTACCGCGCCGAGGATTCGGTCACCTGCGTCGTGCGGGGAGCCGGCGCGGTAGTGTCTGACCTGGATCGGTACCGGAAGGTACTGGCTGCCTCCCAGCGACGGGCGCTTCCTCCTGCGAGCTAGGGCCACAGAGGCCCTCTAGGAGGCGCAGGTGGACGCAAAGCGCGGCTCGGCGATCATGGTCATCCTGCTGGTCGGCTTGGTGCTGGCCTGGCTGGTGCTGGATATGGCCGGCGGCCCCAACCCCGTGCGCGACTATGCCATGCGGGTGCTGTCGCCCGTGCAGTATGCCCTGCAGAGCCTGGCGCGCCCGGTGAGCCACGCGATGGGAGGCGCCAGCGACATGGCCCACCTGCAGGCCGAGCTGGAGGCGGCGCGCCTGGAGATCGGCGAGCTGCGCAGCCAGGTGATCCTGTTGCAGGAAGCCAAAATCGAAAACGAGATCCTGCGCCGGGAACTGGCCTTCAAGAACACCGCCACCGAGGGGCACATCCTGGCTGCGGAGGTGATCGGCTACGACACGAACGAGTTCCTGCACTACCTCATCGTCGATCGGGGCGAGGCCGACGGCATCGAGGTCCGCATGCCGGTGGTCACCTCCGAGGGGCTCGTGGGCCGCATCGCCGAGACGACGACCTATGCGTCCAAGGTCATGCTGCTCACCGACCCCTCCAGCTCGGTGAGTGCCCGCATCCAGCGCTCGCGGGGCACCGGCATCGTGCAGGGCGCTCCGGGGGGCGAGTTGCTCATGAAGTACATCCCCCAGGAGAACCCCGTCGCCGTCGGGGATGTGGTGCTGACCTCCGGGCTGGGCGGGAACTTTCCGCGGCGGCTCCCCATCGGCCAGATCACGGACATCGTCAAGTCGGATGTGGGCATGTTCCAGGTCGCCCATCTGGTGCCCGCCGTGGACCTGCGCAGCCTCGAGATGGTCAGCATCCTCATGTCGTTCACCCCGGTGGACGACTGGGAGCTGGGCGAGGAAGACCCGGATCTGGCCTCGGCGCCTTGAGACGAGAGACGCTCGACGAGGTAACCCATCATCAGCCCCTATCTTCTCCCACTCTTGCTGGCGCTCACGGGAGCGCTCCAATCCACGGTGGCAGCCCATGTCTCCGTGCTTGGCGTGTGCCCGAACCTGGTGCTGTTGCTTACGGTCTCGTGCACGCTGCTGATGGGCACGCGCTCCGGGGTCATCGCCGCCCTGGCCGGCGGGCTGGTGCTCGACGCCCTATCGGGGGCTCCGTTCGGCATATCGGTGATTGCGCTGGTCGTTGTGGCCTTGATCACGGGGGTGGGTGAGATGAACCTGTTCGGTTCCATTCGCCTGCTGCCCTTTCTCGCGGCGGCGTTGGGCACCGCCATCTACCATCTCGTGATGCTCTTTTTGATGGGGCTGGGGGGCGATGGCCTCCCGTGGGGGCCGACGATGTGGCGGGTGGGCGCCCCCGCGATGCTCGTGAACACCGCCACGATGTTGCTGGTGCACGGCGCCAGCGCCTGGGTGTATGGGCGGGTGCGTCCCCGCCGGGTGGAGTGGACGTGATGAACCCTTGGGATGGCAAACTGCGCGTCATCATCTTTCAGGCCGCCGTCGTTCTGGCGTTTGTGGCGGTAGCGGCCAAACTGTGGGACCTCCAGATCGTCTCGGCGGAGCAGTACCAGCAGTCGGCCGACCGTAACCAGTACCGGCTGCTGCCCATCGCGGCGCCCCGGGGCGTGCTGTACGATCGCACGGGCCGCATGCTGGTCAAGAACGTCCCCTCCTTTACCGTGAGCATCGTGCCCGCCGCGCTGCCCGAGGACATGGACGAGCGCGGGGCGATGTTCGAGCGGCTCTCCGACCTCCTGGACATCCCGGCCTATGAGCCCGCGGACGAGGAGCCGGCCGAGTGGGACGCCCTGAGCATCGAGACGATCCTGCGCCTGCGCACCATCAACCCCTACCAGCCGGTCCGGATCGCCACGGAGGTCGACCGCCAGGCGGCGTTCATCATCGAGGAGGAGCACCTCTCGCTGCCCGGGGTCAAGGTGGATGTGGAGCCCCTGCGCGAGTACGCCTATGGCAGCCTCCTGGGGCACTTGCTCGGCTATGTGCGCGCCATCCCCGAGCACCTCATCGACGTGTACCTGGAGGACAAGTCGCTGGGCTACGCCATGGACGACCAGGTGGGGCTGGCAGGCATCGAGCAGTCCATGGAGGATCTCCTCCGGGGCGTCAAGGGGCAAAAGCACATCCAGGTGGACGCCCTGGAGCGCGAGGTACTGGTGGTCGCCGAAGAGCCCGCCACCGAGGGCTATAGCCTGATGCTGACCCTCGACGTGGACCTCCAGGAAAAGGTGACGGAGGCCCTGCGCAAGGGGATGGAGGGGGCCAAGTCGGAGGTCGGGGTGGTGATCATCATGGATCCCCGCACCGGCGAGGTGCTCTCCATGGTCTCGCTGCCCGGGTACGACAACAACCTGTTCTCCGGCGCCATCGAGCCCGAGGTCCTCGAGGCCCTGTACAGCGACCCGCTGAACCCCCTCTTTAACCACGGCGTCAGCGGCCTGTATTCGCCGGGCTCCACGTTCAAGGTGGTGCCGGCGGTCGCGGCGCTGGAGGCCGGGGCCATCACGGTAAACACCCGGGTCTCCTGCGGCGGCGTGATGTACCTGGGGAACAAGTACTTTCCGAACGACCCCAAGTACGCGCAGCCCTTTTACTGCTGGCGCCGGGGCGGCCACGGTTCGCTGAACGTCGTCGGGGCGCTGATGCACTCCTGCAACATCTTTTTCAACCAGATCGCCGGCGGTTTTGGCGACCTGCAGGGGCTGGGGATGGAGCGCCTGGCCGAGGCCGCCATCGCGTTCGGGTTCGGGGCCGAATCGGGGATCGATCTGCCGGGCGAGGCGGCCGGCCTGGTACCCTCCGACCGCTGGAAGCGCATCACGTTCGGCGAGTCGTGGTTGACGGGCGACACGTACAACGCCGCCATCGGCCAGGGGTTCTGGCAGGTGACGCCGCTGCAACTGGTGAACTCGGTGGCGGCGATCGCCAACTGGGGCACGCTCTACCGGCCGCAACTCGTCTACCAGGTGATCGACCACGAGGGGCGGGTGGTCGATGCGCTGCAGCCCGACGTGATCCGCCCGCTGCCCTTCTCCCACGGGAACCTCGACCTGGTGCGCGAGGGGATGCGGCTGGTGGGCACGCCCCAGGGCACGGCCTACCTCCTCGACGTGCCGGGCGTGAACGTGGCCGGCAAGACCGGCACCGCCGAGTTCGCCCGGCTGGACGATGATGGCAACCTGATGCTCGACGCCAAGGGCAACCTGCCCACCCACGCCTGGTTCACGGCCTTTGCGCCGTACGAGGATCCCGAGATCGCCATGGTGGTGTTCCTGGATAACGGCGGCGAGGGCTCGCGCACGGCAGTGCCCGTGGCCAGCGACATCCTGCGCTACTACTTTGGCATCGCCGAGCCCGAGCCGACCCCGACGCCATAGCCGTGGGCGCCCGCGACGCGTCCGGCGAGGAGTGAGAGCAACCCATGACGAACGCCATCTCCATCAAGGGCACCCGCGAGGGGCTCACCATCACCATGGCGACGGGCGATCTGGGCCGCCTGACCGACGACCTGGCCCAGCACCTGGCCATGCAAGGGCGCTTTTT
>JAAZBQ010000819.1 GCA_012513725.1 Chloroflexota bacterium | reverse complement strand
TCTGTGCCGCCGCCAGCGGACTGGACATGCTGGTGACGCTGGGCGGCGATGGCACCATCGTGCGGGCGGTCCGTTGCCTGGCCCCGGCTGGGGTGCCCATCCTGGGGGTCAACCTCGGCCGCCTGGGCTTCCTCGCCGAGGTGGAGCCGGAGGACGCCTTGAGCATCGTGCCTCGGGTGATGGATGGAGAGTACATCATCGAGCGGCGAATGATGTTGCACACGGCGCTGGTGCGCGACGGCAGGGTGGTGATGGAGGCCGACGCGATCAACGACGTGGTGGTCGGTCGCGGCCGCGAGTCGCGCAGCGTGCAGGCCTCCGTAGACGTGGACGGCCGCTACGTGATGACCCAGACGGCCGACGGGATGATCGTCGCCTCGCCCACCGGATCCACTGCGTACTCGCTATCCGCCGGGGGGCCGATCGTGACGCCCGGGGTGGGCTGCATGGTGATCACCCCGATCGCCGCGCACCTAGCGGTGGCCCACGCGATGGTGGTGCCCTGCGACTCGAGCGTCTCCATCCGCATGCTCAAGGGCAGCGACCCCACCCTCACCGTCGACGGGCAACTGGACGCCGACGTGCACATCGGCGACGAGGTGCGCACCACGGCGAGCGAGACGACCGCCGGGTTCGTGCGCTTTGGCGACACGGGGCACTTTTACGAGACGGTGATGCGCAAGCTGCGCTGGCCCGATCAGCGTGCGGATTCGTAGAGGACCGGGAGTGGCACGGGCTGTACACGGGGAGGGTTCCGGTGCTCGCTGAGATCACCATCGAGAACCTGGCCATCATCGAGGCGCTGCGGATCGAGTTCGGCGGCGGCCTGAACGTGCTGACCGGCGAGACGGGCACCGGCAAGTCGATCATCATCGACGCCGTGAACCTCCTGCTCGGCTCCCGCGCCTCCTCGGAGATGGTGCGCACCGGCTGCGACAAGGCGGTCGTGGAGGGGCTCTTTGTCCTCTCCGATGACGTCTCGCAGGCCGTGGAGGACACTCTCAAGGAGTACGGCCTTTGGGATGAGGGCAGCGCCCTCATCGTGCGCCGGGAGGTGAGCGCCGAGGGGCGCAGCGTCAGCCGGGTGAATGGCCGCGCGGTGCCCCTGAGCGTCCTCGGTGAGATCAGCCGGCACCTGGTGGATATCCACGGCCAGGGCGAGCACCTCTCCCTGATGCAGGTGCGCCGACACATCGACTTTTTGGATCGCTATGGCGGGCTGGGCTCCCAACGGGAGGCGTTCGCCCGGCTGGCGCGCCGCCTGAACGCGGTGCGGAACGAGCTGCGCGACCTCCAGGAGAACGCCCGGGACCAGGCGCGCCGGGTGGACCTGCTGACCTTTCAGTCGGACGAGATCCGCGGCGCCAAGCTGCAGCCCGGCGAGGATGAGACGCTGCGCCGCGAGCGGGGCCTGCTGGCCAACGCGGAAAAGCGCATGGCCCTGGCCGCCGAGGCGTACACGCTCCTCTCTGAGGGCGAGGAGGAGCAGCGCTCGGCGACGGATCTCCTGGCCATGGCGGTGGAGAGCATCGCCGGGTTGGCCAAGCTCGACGACACCCTGGAGGCCCAGAACGCCCTCGCCGAGGGCGCCCTCTACCAGCTCGAGGAACTCGCCCGCGCCGTGCGCCAGTATCGCGACGACATCGAGTTCGATCCCGACCGCCTCGAGGAGGTGGAGGAGCGCATGGACCTCATCCAGGGCCTGCAGCGCAAGTATGGCGACACCATCAAAGAGGTGCTGGCCTTTGCCGACCGCGCCGAGGAGGAGCTGCACGCCATCACCCACTCGGAAGAACGCGCCGATGGGTTGCGCGCCGAGGAGGAGAGCATGCTGGGCGAGATGGCGGAGGCCGGCAGGGCGCTGGGCGAGGCGCGGCGCGGGGCCGCGGCCCGCCTGAGTGCGCGGATCGAGGAAGAACTCGACCACCTCTCCATGAGCGAGGCGCGCTTTCTCGTGGACCTGGCTATGGTGGAGGACGCCGGCGGTGTGCCGCTGGACGGCAAACGCTATGCCTATGACGGCACCGGGCTCGATCGCGTGGAATTCCTGATCGGCCCGAACCCGGGCGAAGACCCCAAGCCGCTGGCCAAGACGGCGTCGGGCGGCGAGACTTCGCGCCTGATGCTGGCCATGAAGACGGCGCTCTCCGACGTGGATCCCGTGCCGACGCTGATCTTTGACGAGGTGGATAGCGGCATCGGCGGGCGTACCGGGGACGTGGTGGGCGCCAAGCTCGGGGCGCTGGC
>JAAZBQ010000818.1 GCA_012513725.1 Chloroflexota bacterium | reverse complement strand
TGCTCTCGGGCGCCACGGATGACGATCTGATCCTGGTACATGCGCGCTGCGTTCTCCGTTCGGCGGGTGGGGGATGGGGGCCGTGCGGTGGGGCCGCCCTCTCTCTCGACACACCCCCACTGTAGCACCGCTACCTGTCAGAGGCTGTCATGAATCGCCACAGGTTTAGAATCTTTGTTCGGTTTTTCGGCGGCGGGGGATCGGCGTGCCCGAGCGGTCAGGGCTGGCGGGCATGGTCTCGCACAGTACAAGACGCAAGTGGGGCGGCGGAAGTTTCGCTCGTCACGGTAGGCGCCGGCGCAGGAGCGGCGAATCCCGTAGACGCCGTGTAGGCTACTCGCGATCGGCCAGCCGCGCCGCAAACCCCTCCACCGTCCGCACGCCGTGGTGCACCACGGCGCGGTAGATGCGCGTGCTGAGGCCGTCGCGCAAGAGGTCCCGCGCGTCATAGTGGCGCTTGATGGCCAGGATGGCGGCGCGGTGCTCGGGGGTCAGCGCCGCGAGGAGCGCGTCCCGGTCGACGAACGCGGTCTCCTCCTCGCGCTCGGTGAGCCAGATGTCGATGCTCCACGCGCCGCTGGGCCCGGGGTATGCGTCCACGGCCAGTTTGAGACTGCTCTGTACGCGATAGTCGGTGATGCGCACCTCACGGACCCGGGGATGGTCCAGGAGCTCGCGGTACACGGCGTCGGAGACAGCAAACAGGCCCGGCTCGCGCAGGAGCACGTGCACGTCGATGTCGCGCTTGACCACCAGGTCCAGGGCGACGCTGCCCACCAGTTCGGCCCGGCCGAAGCGACCCAGGCGGGCCAGCAGGTCCAGATCGTCGAGGATGTCCAGGGCTTCCATCCGCAGCAAGTCGCTCGCCTGAGGCTGTGTCACTTCTCTACCCTCCTGGCTTTTGCCCCGCCGTATGCTCGCCCCTATAATGGATGGGATTGTGTTCGTTTCCGCGTTCCACGGAGGCCGAATGGACGTTTCGCCCCTTCAGATCGCCATCATCCTGCTATCCGGCGTCGCCGCAGGGTTCATCAACACCCTGGCCGGCGGCGGTTCGTTCATCTCGCTGATCGCCCTGAAAGCGATCGTGTCCGACACACTGATCGCCAACGCCACGAACCGGGTGGCCATCGAGATCGGCGCCGTCATGTCGACCTTGGGCTTTCGGAGCAAGGGCGTGTCCGACATCCGTATGGCGATGCACTTTGCCATCCCGGCGCTCCTCGGTGCCATCGTGGGAGCGCAGGTGACGGCCAACATGGACGAGCAGTTGCTGGACCGGGTGATCGGCGTGGCCATGCTCATGATGCTGGGCACCCTGCTGCTCGACAGCAAGAAATGGGTCAAGCCGCAGCAGGTGGAGCTAACCCCCAAGCGGCGCGCGCTGATCTATCTGGCCTTCTTTGGGATCGGCATCTATGGCGGGGCGATCCAGGCGGGCGTCGGGTTCCTCCTCACGGCGGCCATCGTGATGCTCGCCGGGCAGGATCTGGTGCGTACGTCGTACTTTAAGGCCGTGATCGTGGCCGTGTACACCACCGCCGCACTGGCGATCTTTATCTACAATGGCCAGGTGAACTGGGTGCTGGGGCTCATTCTCTCCGTGGGCAACGGGGCGGGCTCCTGGTTGGCCAGCCGTCTCGCCGTCAACCGAGGGGCCAAGTTCGTGCGCGGCGTGCTCATCGCCGTTCTCCTGGTGGTGTCGGTGCAGAGCCTCGGCCTCATTCCGGGCCTCTAGTCGCCGCCGCTTCCCGACATCGGCGGTACGATCAGCCGGGTAACACGTCCTCGGCGCGAAACACGGGCCCATCGGCGCAGACCAGGCGCTCGCCGCAGTGGCATGAGCCGCACACGCCGATCCCGCAGCGCATGACCCGTTCGAGGCTCACCCAGCAGGGGACGCTGTGCGCCCGGGCGCGGGCGTCCAGCGCGCGCAGCATCGGCTCTGGCCCGCAACCATAGACGGCGTCCGGCCACCCCTCGGCCAGGAGGGGGCCCACTGCCTCCAGGACGGTGCCGTGGGCGCCGGCGGTCCCGTCGTCGGTGGTCAGGGCCACCCGGGCGCCCGCCTCGCGAAAGCGCCACTCCAACATCAACCCCTCGGCCGCCCGCGCTCCGAGGACGGCCGTCACGTCGTGGCCGCGGCTCCGGGCCACCTTGGCCAGGAGCGTCAGCGACGCCGTGCCACTGCCGCCGCCCACCAGCAGGTGCCGCCTGCCGTGCAGCCCAAAGCCGTGCCCAAAGGGCCCTCGCACCCACAGCCGGTCGCCGGGGCGCAGGGCGCAGAGGGCGCAGGTGAACGGCCCCACCTCGCAGACCGTCAGGCTCAGGGGGTCGTCGTCCATCACGGCCAGGGGCCGCTCCTCGACGCCGGGCAGCCAGGCCATCACGAACTGGCCCGGCTCGGCCGCCAGTGTGCCGTCCAGCACCAGGCTGACCCCGGCCGCGCCTTCCTCCACCCGCCGCACCACCCGGTAGGCGGTGTGCAATCCGCTAGACATGGGCGCACCCCCTGACGGTGTCCAAATCGGGAATCCCCTCCTCGGCGAGGAGGTCGACCAGCTCACGCAGGATGCGGCGAAACGCCCCGTCCCCGTCGTGGTACAGGGCGGTGCCGATCGCGACGGCCGTGGCGCCGGCCATCACCATCTGCAGCGCGTCCTCGCCCGAGAGAACGCCGCCCGTGCCGACGATGGGGATGTCCACCGCCTCGGCGATCTCGTACACGCAGCGCACCGCCACCGGCCGGAGCGGCGCCCCCGAGACGCCCCCCACCAGGTTGGAAAGGACCGGCCGCCGGGCGCGGACGTCGATGACCATCCCGGGCCCCAGAGTGTTCACCGCGGTGATGCCGTCGGCGCCGGCGTCCTCCACCGCCCGGGCCACGGCGGCGATATCCGGGGCGTTCGGCGAGAGCTTGACCAGGAGCGGCCCCGGGTAGGCCCGGCGCACGGCGGCCGTCACCCCGGCCGCTGCCTGGGGATCCAGGGCAAAGGGACGCCCGAACTCTGCTTCGACGTTCGGGCAGGAGATGTTCAGCTCCAGCAGGTCGGGCTCCGCCTCGGCCACGATGCGGGCGGCCTGGACGAACTCGTCCTGGCGGTGGCCGTAGACGCTGGCGATCAGCGGCACGCCGTATTCGGCCAGGCCGGCCCTGGTCTGGGCCAGGATCTCCCGTTCGGCGCGGGCGCCGGGGTTCGCCAAGCCGACGGCGTTGATGAGCCCCGGGCCCCAGTCCAG
>JAAZBQ010000817.1 GCA_012513725.1 Chloroflexota bacterium | reverse complement strand
CGACCAAAGGACCTCTACCGCCCAACACCCCAAGCCTCAGGATGACGGGCTGGGGGCGCGTAATCGGAAGGGAGGCTTGGGAGGCAGAAGCCGCGGGGCTCCTATCATCCTTTGCGCCTTGGTCCCCTTGCGTCTTTGCGTTGGGTTCTTCTCCGGATGGCGGGCGAGGGCCGGCTCAGGGGCCCCAGTTTGGGGCGCTCTCCAACGCCTGGCTGCCGGTCAGGTTGCTGCGCGAGCCCGTCTCCAGGTCCAGCGTCATGATGTCCCAGCCCCCCTGGGCGTTCGAATAGTAGGCGATCCGGTCGCCCCAGGGCGACCACGCCGGCCCGCGGTCGTCGGCATAGGCGTCGCGGGTGAGGGGCTGGGCGTTCTCCCCGTCGCGATCGGCGACATAGATCTCCATGTTGTCGTCGCGGTAGCTCTCCCACGCCAACTCCTCGCCATCGGGCGACCAGGCAGGGGCCTGGTCGGTTGCCGGATGGTCGGTAAAGCGGCGCAGCCCGCTTCCGTCGAGCGGGTTAAGCGTATAGATCTCCAGGTTGCCGTCCCGGTCCGAGACAAAAGCCAGCAGATCGCCCGAGGGCGACCAGGCCGGCGCATAGTCCGCCGAGGGGCTCTCGGTGAGGCGGGTCTGCTCGGAGCCGTCGGCCCGCATCGTATAGAGTTCCCAGTTCCCGTCGCGGAAGGAGGCAAAGGCCAAGGACTGCCCGTCCGGCGACCAAGTGGGCGTCCAGTCGTCCGCGGCGTTCTGCGACACGTTGCGCGGCTCCTTGCCGTCGGCGTTCATCACATAGATCTCGCGGTTGCCGTCCCGGTCGGAGACGAACGCGATCCGCCTGCCGTCCGGCGACCAGACGGGCGCCGTGTCGTGCCACTCCCCGCCGCTCAGGCGCAGGGGGTCGGAGCCGTCCGAGCGCATGGCCCAGATCTCCGACCGGCCCTCGGGGCCGTCCTTGGCCTCATAGACGATGGTCCCCGGGGCCACGCCCGTCTCGACGGCGGGCAGCGCGGCGGTGGGACCGCGCTCCGGGCCGGGGGTGCTCGCCGCCACCGGCTGCCCGCCTAGCCCCCAGGTCTCGTTGCGCTGGCGCGACTGCCACACATAGGCCACGGCGAACACCAGCACGGCGGCCAACGCCCACAGCCCCACACCGACCCAGTCCACCCGCCGGCCCGAAAAGGCCGAGGTGCGCGCCAGGCGCACCCGCCGGTACTTGCGGATCTCCCGCAGGGTGCCCAGGGTGGTGGTGTGCTCCTTGACCCAGTAGCCAAAGAGTTGGGCCATCACCCGGAAGGACTTGCCGCCCAGTTCCTGGACGATGCCGCGCACCCGCAGCGTCTCGTAGGCGGAGGCCACGTCCTGCAGGGGCACCCGCACCCCGAGCTTGCGGACGTATTTCACCACGTCCTCGGCAGAGGCCACACCATGGTAGCCCCACATCTCGGTCATCGCGGAGAGGGTAAGTTTTTCCTCCGGCCCACAGCCGGCCCACAGCGAGGAGAAATAGCCCCCCGCCCTCTCCAGCACCTCGGGGAGCACGTCGTCCGCCTCCGACTTGCCCACCCAGCCGGCATCCTGCCGCCGGCGGAAGATGATCTCGCCAAAGAGCTGGACGAAATAGGGGTTGCCGCCCGAGTAGCGGTAAACCTGGTAGATAACGTCCAGGTCGTAGGCCAGCGCGCCGCGCACGGGGAACATGAGGGCCGAGGAGACCTCTTCCTCGTCAAAGGGGCCCATCACTTGCTGGGAGATGTCGGCCAGGGCGGGGTTGTGCGCCTCGCTCGGGGGCCCCTGCACCACCATGAGCACGGCCAGGCCGCTCAGCCGCTCCAGGGCGCTCTGCAGCGCCAGGAGGTCGCGCTCCCAGTCGGAGCCGGGCACCAGGCGGGAGGCCAGGGCCTGGTCAAAGCAGACGAGATAGTCGTTCAGGACGTCCTGGTCGGCCAGGGCGCGGACATAGTCGTGGGCGTAGGAAACGCCCTGCGCCTCAAACGTCTCCCGGTCGGGCGGCTCCTGCTCGAGGGCCTCGGCGAGGCCGGTGAGGAGCGCCCACATGGGCATCACCCGCTGCTCGCCGCCCGCCTCCAGGGTCACGTGGCGCACGGCAAAGCGATCGCGGAAAAAGGTGTCCAGCTGGTTCGTAAAGGAGGTCTTGCCGATGAACGGCATGCCAAAGAGGAGGAACAGGCGCCGGCCGGCCTCCAGGTCGCGGAGCAGCCAGGTGAAATAGTCCTCGCGCCCGAAAAAGATGTCCCCGTCGGTCAGCGGCCGGTCGGTGATGTAGGGGTTCAACACGGACCCAGGTCTCCGTACACGCGATACAGGTAGGTAAAAGGCTTCTCAGGCGTGGTAGAGGATGCGCCCGCAGCCCTCGCAGGTGACCGCGGCGTCGCCGCGTTCGGCGATGCGCGCCTTTTCCGAGGGAACCGAGACCCGGCAGACCTGGCAGAACCCGTCGCGAAAGGGGGCCAGGGCCATGCCGGCCTTTTGCGTGCGGAGCTGATCGTAGAGAGCCAACTCCGCCCGGCCAATCTCGCCGCGCATCTCGGCCCGCTCGTCGCGCAAGGCCTGCAGGCGGGTGCGCAGGGTCATGTACTCGGCGCGAAGCTCCTGGCGCTGGCGCTGATCCTCCGTCTCCTGGGAGGCCAGCGTCTCGGCGCCGCCGGCGATCTCGCCCTCCAGGTCCTCCACGCGCGCCATCAGTTCCAGGGCGTGGTCCTCGAGGTCGGCGATGCGGCGCTGGAGCTGCTCGGCGCCCTGGCGCAGGCTCTCGACCTCCCGGGGGCTGCGCCCCCGTCCGCCATAGAGGGCCTCTTGGGTCTCCTGCGCCTTGGCGCGGAGGCTCTCGATCTCCAGTTCCGCGTCCTGCAGCTGGCCCTGGGCCTTGGAGAGGGCCTCCCGGCGCTCCCGGTCCGCCTCACGCAGCGTGGTGAGGAGCGAGGTATCCTCCAGTTGCGCCCGCACGGCCTGAAAGCGCCGGGCCTTTTCGTCCCACTCCTGATCGATGGACTGGAGCCGCTGCAGGAGGGTTACGACGTTCATGGGCACAACCTCTCGGGTAGGGCGCAACGCACCGGCACGCCGGTCCGGCGTGCGGAACGGGAGTATAGCACAGCGCCCCCCGG
>JAAZBQ010000816.1 GCA_012513725.1 Chloroflexota bacterium | reverse complement strand
GTGGATGCGTTCCAGCACCGCGCGATCGCACCACTCGGGGTGCAGGGCGCCGGGGGTCAGGTAGCCGCGCACCGCCTCGCCCGCCTCGACCATCGCCTCCAGCGCGCCCTCCAACCATCCCTCCGGCAAGGGGTAGCGGGCCCGAATCGCGTCCAGGGTCTGGGGCCCGTGGGTATGGAGTGTCTGGCGCAGGACGGCCTCGCGGGCCGCCTCGGGGTCCAGCTCGGGCATCGCCAGGCCTTCGGGCAAGGCCAGGTCTACCTCGGGAAGATCGAACGCCTGCTGGTAGCGGGCATAACGCTCGGCCGCCACCCAGCGGGTCTCGGGCTCCTGATCGCCGGGGACCTGGAACGACGCGACCCGTCCCTGGGCGGCCAGGGCCAACAGCCAGGCGCGCCCGTCCCCCTCGGAGCGGGCGGCGATCTCGTCGGCGGTGAGATCGCCCAGCTCCTGAAAAAAGTAGGCGAGCTCCTCCCGGGAGCGGGCCCGGTAGCCCTCGGCCGTGTGCTGCAGTTCCGCCTCGACACCCTGCACCGCCTCGGGGCGCAGGAGGTCGGGCAGCGAGCCATCGGCCAGGAGCTGGGCCAGGAGCTCCCGGTTGATGGCCAGCACCTGCATCTGCCGCTCGACCTTGGGCAGGTCGCCGTCGTACATCTCCACGGCGATGAAATCGAACAGGAGGCTGGCGGCCACCGGCGAGGGCACCAGGGTCTCGATCTCGACGACACGCACCTCGCCCCGGGCGATCTCGGCGAGGACGTCGGTCAGGTGCTCGACGTCCAGCACGTCGCGGAGGCAGTCGCGGTAAGTCTCCGCGACGATGGGGAAATCGGGATAGTTCCGGACCGCGGCCAGGAGGTCCCGGGCGCGGAGGCGCTGGAGCCAGAACGGCGTCCGCTTGCTGCCTCGCACGCCGGGCAGCAGGAGCGCGCGAGCGGCGTTCATCCGGAACTGCGAGCCGAACAGCGCCGAGTCCGGCAGCTCCAGCAGGATGCGCTGACGCGCCTCGTCGGGCCCGAGCGACGCGACGATATCCGTGGGCAGCGCGCGATCGGCCTGCAAGAGGCGAATGAGGATGCCGTCGTCGTTCACCTGGGTCTCGATGTCCAGGCGATAGCGCTCCCGAAGGGCGTGGGAGAGGGCCAACGCCCAGGCGCTGTTCACCCGGCCGCCAAAGCAGGAGTGGATCACCAGCCGCTCGTCGCCCACCGCGTCGGAAAAGGACTCGACCACCACCGTGCGGTCGGTGGAGAGGGCACCGACGGCGTCCAGCTGCCGGCGCACATAGAGGATGGCGTTGCGCGCCGAGTGCTCGTCCATCACGTACTCGGCCCGCAGCCAATCCCGGACGGCCAGGGCCTCGTCGGGCCAGTCGGCCATCACCTCCTCGGGCAGGGGTGGGAGATCGGCCACGCGTTCGGCGAGGCGCCGGCGAAACTCGCCCACCCGCCGCCCCATGTAAAACTCGCGCTTGGGCGCCTCCCCCCTCCAAAAGGGCATGCGCGGCATCGAGCCGCCCGCCTCAGAGACCACGACCTTGTCCTCATCGACCTCCAGGACGCGCCACGAGCCGCTGCCCAGGGCAAAGACGTCGCCCGGGCGGGTCTCGTAGACGAACTCCTCGTCCAGGGTGCCCAGGCGGGTCTTGCGGTCGGCGAGGTATACGTTGAACAGGCCGCGGTCGGGGATGGTGCCGCCGTTGCGGATCCCCAGGATGCTCGAGCAGGGCAAGGGTGCCAGGCGATCGTTCACCCGATCCCACATGATGCGCGGCCGCAGCTCGCGGAACGCCTCGCCGGGATAGGCGCCGCTGAGCATGTCCAGGACGGCGTTCAGGGCGTC
>JAAZBQ010000123.1 GCA_012513725.1 Chloroflexota bacterium | reverse complement strand
GGGCGCGGGGGTAGGAGCCGAACACCCGCATAAAGGTGGACATCTCGTTCAGGTGGTCGATGGCCCGCCGGCAGCGCTCCTCGGCCAGCGAGCCGGCGAAATCCAGGTAGAACACGTACTGCCAGGGCACCCCGCGGATGGGGCGCGACTCGATCTTGCTCAGGTCGATGTCGCGCAGGGCGAACGCGCTCAGGCAGCGAAAGAGAAGCCCGGGCTCGTTCTTGCCGGCAAAGGCGAGGGACGTCTTGCAGTCCGCGTCGTCGCAGTCTTCGTTCGCCTCCCGGGCCAGGGCCACAAAGCGGGTATAGTTGGTGCTCTCGTCCTCAAAGTGCCTCGCCAGCACCGCCATCCCGTAGGTCCCGGCGGCCCCCTCGCTGGCGATGGCCGCCGCGTCGCGCCAGCCCTGCTCGGCGATCAGCCGCACGCTGCCGGCCGTGTCCGCCGCGGCGATCACCTCCACGCCCTCCAGCCCGGCCAGCGACCCCTCGCACTGCGCCAGCGCCTGGGGGTGCGAGTAGACCCGGCGGATCTCCTCGATGCGCACCCCCGGCTGGGCGATCAAGCAGTGGGAGATGCGCTGGTTGTGCTCGCCGACGATGTATAGGTTGTGGCGCAGCAGGAGGTCATAGTTGCGGTGGATCGAGCCGGCCAGCGAGTTCTCCAGGGGCACCACGCCCCGCTCGCAGGCGCCGCTCTCCACCGCAGCGAACACCTCGTCAAAGGTGTCGCTGGGCATCACGTCGATCCCCGCGCCCAGTAGCGCCCGGGCCGCCTCCTCGCTGTACGCCCCCCGCTCCCCCTGAAAGGCCGCCCGCATCGTCGCCATCGGCCTAGGCCCCTTCCTGGATCTTGCGCCGCGTGTACTCGATCAGCCCCCCCGCCGCGATGAGGTCCAGCATAAAGGGCGGGTAGGCCGTGGCCTGATACTCGCGACCCAGGTCCACGTTGCGGATGACGCCCGCCGCCAGGTCCACCTCCAGCCGATGGCCCGTCTCGGCGTCCTGCGCGGCCTCGGGGCATTCGAGGATCGGCAGGCCGATGTTGATGGAGTTCCGGAAGAAGATGCGGGCGAACGTCTCGGCGATCACGCACGACACCCCCGCGCCCTTGATGGCCACCGGGGCGTGCTCGCGGGACGAGCCGCAGCCAAAGTTCTTGCCCGCCACGATGATATCGCCGGGGGCCACCTTGCCGATGAACTCGGGATCCAGGTCCTCCATGCAGTGGGCGGCCAGCTCGCTCTCCGCGGACATGTTCAGGTAGCGGGCGGGGATGATGGCGTCGGTATCCACGTTGTCGCCGTACTTCCAGACTCTGCCACTGATGCTCACGTGCGGTCTCTCCTTATGCGTGGTGGGTGGGGCGCTGGCGCCGATCCAGTCCCCGGGCGATGGCCTCGCGGACGGCGCCCGCGTCGGCGGGCAGCTCGAGCGGCGGGTTGCGCCGTAGCGCCTCGACGCCCGGCAGCGTGCCCTCGTGGTAGCGCACCTTGAAATCCGTGAACTTTAGGCCGTGCGCCGTCGAGATGACGATCACCCGGTCCTGCGGGGCGATGACCCCCCGCTCCACGAGCT
>JAAZBQ010000122.1 GCA_012513725.1 Chloroflexota bacterium | reverse complement strand
CTGCTGGCCGATCTCGGCGCGCGCCGGGAGCTCGCCGAGGCGCTCCTGTGGGCGACGGACCCCCACCTGGAGGGCATCGTGGCGGCGCTGGTGAACGAGGGGGTGGTGGCCTCGGCGGTGCTCATCGACGCCCTGCTCAAGGCGAGCCCCGAGCGCCTGCCCGTGGTGCTGCGCGCCGTCGGTGCGCTCAAGGCGCGGACGGACATCGCCCGGCAGATCGACGAGGCCTACCGCGCCGCGCGCAACCGCGACGACCGCGAGCGGATCGAGCAGGCCATGGAGGTGGACGCCGCACCGTACGCCGAGCCCCGGGGAGAGCCGCCTGCGGAGCACGTCACCGAGGCGGCCGCCGGCGAGCAGCCCGCCAACGTGCTGCTAGAGGAACCGCCCGCGGAGGCCGAGGATGCCGCCGAGCACGGAACGGAAAAGGGGCGCTGGCTGAGGCTGTTTGACAGGCGATCTTCGTGATCTATACTCGGATAGAGAGCCGACGCCGCGACAACCCAGGCATCTCGTGAGGGGCGGATGGCACGCATTCTGGTAGTGGATGATGACGAGGCCGTTCTCGGCGTCGTCGAGCGGGCCTTGGGCATGGCCGGGCACACGGTGGTCGCCGAGCGCAGCGGCCAACGGGCGCTGGAGTTGTTGGCGCGCGACCAGCAATTCGACGTGGTGGTCCTCGACATCGTGATGGCCGCTCCCGACGGCATCCGCGTGTGCGAGGCGATGCGTACGAACCCGCTGGTGGCGCACCTGCCGGTGCTATTTTTGACCGCCAAGGGCGCCGTCGACGACCGCATCACCGGGCTGCAGGCGGGGGCCGACGACTATATGTCCAAGCCCTTTGACCTGCGCGAGTTGGAGTTGCGCGTCGAGGCCCTGCTCCGGTACCACACAGAGACCCGCACCGACCACCGCGTGCGCTCGGGCGCCCTGGAGATCGATCGAGACGCGGGTTCCGTTCTGGTGAACGGGCAGCCGGTGGAGCTGACGCCGATCGAGTTCGATCTGTTGGATTACATGCTGCGCCACGTGGGCGAGGTGATCCCCTCGGAGCGGTTGCTCCGGGAAGTGTGGGGCTACCCGGAGGGTATCGGCAACACCAGCCTCGTGCGCATGCACGTGCTGAACCTGCGCCGCAAGCTGGAAGAGGATCCCGGTCGGCCTCGCTATGTCCGCACCGTCCCACGACATGGCTACGTCCTGCAGCCCGATGGGCCCGACTCCCTGGGCATCCAGGGCGCACCGGATCCGGAGGTGCGCCAATGACGCGAACCGGACGGCTGGCAGCAGGCACCGGGTAGCGACGAGCCGAGACGACCGGCGCGCGGACCGAACCTCGACGTTCCACATCCCCCCCACCCATCGCCCACCCCCGCCCCATCGCGCCGCTTGCGGCATCCGCTCGATCGCCCCGCACTTGGCCTGTGGTCGCCTCCCGTATAGGAGAGGATCGTCTGGATGGGCAACGTACTGGTAGTGGATGACGAGGCAGCCGTCCGCCGGGTACTGGCGCTGGCGCTACGCTCCCAAGGGCACACCATCCTCGAGGCCGACGACGGCGTTCGGGCGCTCGAGGTGCTCGCCGAGCGCGATGTGGACCTGGTGATCACCGACTGGCGCATGCCGCGCATGTCGGGCGACGAACTGCTCGCGGAGGTGCAGCGCCGCCACCCCGGCATCGACGTCATCATGATGACGGGCTATGGCAGCATCGAGAGCGCGGTCCAGGCCATGCAGGCGGGCGCCGCGGACTATATGACCAAGCCGCTGGACCTCAACGCGGTGCGCGAAAAGGTCACCCTGCGCATGGCGGAGCGCAGCGCGCGCCTGAGCGTTCCCACCGTCAGCCCGATGGAACCCCTCATCCGGCTGAGCAAGGCGATCACCCAGAGCCAGACGGTGGCCGACATGCTGGACGGCGCCATGGACGTGGTGGAAACCGCCTTTAACCCCACCGCCGTACGCCTGGCCACCCACGGAGGGCCGCTGCGCGCCGACCTAGTGGTCGCGTTCCGCGGCAGGGCCGAACTCCTCGCCGGCTGGCCGCTGCCGCCGATGGCGCGCCTCGAGGAGGTTGCCGCGCAACCCGAGCCCTGGACCTTCGTCGACGCCGAGGGCCGGACCCTGGGCCCCTCCACTCGGGAGGCGGCAGGGCTCCTGGTGCCGCTGGCGGGCGAGAGGGTCGTGGTGGGGTCGCTGACGCTCCTCCGCGCCGAGGGCGCCTCCCCCTACACGCGAGAGGACGCCCGCTCGCTCCGCTTCCTGGCCCACGAAACGGGCCGCGCGCTGGAGGCCGACCACGAGGACCGCCGGGTGGACGCCCAGCGCGATGTGCGCCGCGCGATGCGCTCCATCACCCAGGTGTTGGCCCGGGTGATCGAGACGTACGATGCGTTCACGCACGAGCACTCGTGCCGGATGGCGCGCATCTCCCAGCAGTTGGCCCGTTGCGCCGGCCTATCGGATGAGGAGGTCGAGAACATCGGCATGGCCAGCCTCCTGCACGACATCGGCAAGGTGGGCGTGGCCATGACCACGCTGCACAAGCCGATGAAGCTGACGGCCACCGAGTACGACCTGGTCAAGCTGCACCCGGCGATGGGCGCCCGCATCCTGGCCGGGCTCGATATCCTCGGCGACCTGGTGCCCCTGGTGCTATACCACCACGAGTGGGTAGACGGCTCCGGGTACCCCGATGGCCTCGTCGGCGACGACATTCCCCTGGGAGCGCGGGTCATCGCCGTGGCCGACGTGTACGACTCGCTGACCTATGATCGGCCGTATCGCCAGGCGCTGAGCGAAGAGGAAGCCCAGCGGCGGCTGGCGGCCGCAGCGGGCACGCAGCTGGATCAGGGGTTGGTGCGGGTGTGGCTCCAGTGCCTGGAACAGGGCTTGGGCGGCGAGGAGGGCGACGCGCAGTGTGAGGTGGCCGACGCATAGGCGGCCGCCAACACCAGGACGGCAGCGCAAGCGAGAGGCTGGTTCCCCGGGCGGGGAACCAGCCTCTTTGCGTCAGGGACTAGATGCCCGGAATGCCGATGATCTCGGCGGGGTTTTTGACCAGCATCTGTTCCGCCAGAATCATGGCGTCGTCCAGCGAAAAGGGCTCCATGTTCGGGTGCACGAGGCTGCGCTCCATCCGCTCGGCGAGGGCGGAGGCCAGCTCGAACTTGTACATCCGGAACTTGGGCAGGATGAACTCCAAATAGTACGCGTCGGAGAAATAACCGATGATCTTGTTCTGGGGCACGGCGTTGATGCGCCGGCGCACCTCCCGGGCGATGTCGGTGGGCTGGTTCGAGTACCACCAGTGCCCGGAGGGGTACACATTGTGCCGGATCCACGCCGCCGCGGTGAGCTCCAGACCCGAGGTATCGGCCAGGACGGCGGTCGGGAACTTGACGTCGACGTACTTGTTCAGGATGTGCTCATAGCCGGCCATCGAGTTCACCGAGTCGAACAGGTCCATGCCCATCGGCACGCCGTGAGCATAGACGTCGCGGTTCACGCCGATCATCAGGTGGAAGGGCCGGTCGAACTTGCGGCAGGCATCGCACATGCGGTCCATGGCCCAGGCGCCCCACAGTTCCTTCTCACAGGCGTCGAGTTCCGAGCCGGAGACGGCCTTATCCAGCACGCGCTGGGCGTCTTCGACGGCCACATCGTAGGTCTGAAAGTTCGAGGGGATCGACATGGCCGCATAGCCCATGCCGTGCCGCACGAACTTCTCGAACGTCTTGTCGATGGCGGCCACGAAATCGTCGGTGGTGCGGATCGGGCGGCCGAGGAACTCGCCGAGGCCCTCCCGCTCGTTGGCGCGATCGATCCACAGGATAAAGGGCTCGGTGCGCAGGCAGGGCGAGTAGAAGGACTGGTCCAACCCCTCCAGATCGTCGTTGTACTGGTTGGTGAGAAAGACGCGGACGATCTTGGACTGCTCGATCATCTCCTGGCGCCACTCGGAGCGCCCCATCACCTCGACGGAGCGGTCATAGATGGCCTTCCAGTTCTCGGGCTGCCACTGGGAGGGGGCGATGCCCAGGTACTCCCGGGAGATGGTCATCAGCCAGTCGTACTGGACGGTGTTGGTGATAAAGCGCAGCTTGGGCAGGATCTGGCGGGTGAGGGCCTCCGGGTCATCAAAGGGGAACTTGCCCTCCTGGAACTCGGCCGAGTTGGTGAGCTCGGTATAGTAGTGGTAGGAGAGGATGTCGCCGATGGAGGCGGCGGTCCCCGTTTTCCACTCCACGTGGGTGTGAATATCCACGATGGGCAGGGCATCGATGCGACGGTAGAGCTCGGCGGTCAGGGCACTGGTCATGGTGGTTCTCATCCTTTCTGACGGTCCGCAACAAACGCCGGGTTGGCAGGCTCCCGGTATCTCACCGGGCCATTATGCAAGGGTTGAGGGGGCGACGCAAGCCTCAGACGCAAGAGAGCACACCACGCGCCTCCTCCACGGTTGCGGTGCCCGCCCGATTGACAGAACGGCGCCCCCACCGTAGAATGGCCGTCGTGTATTGCTGTGCTGCGCGATGCTGGGCGCATGCACCGGATGTCGCGCTTCGGGAGGCTGTACGGGTAATGAGTGTGGGCGCTTCGTGGGAGCATACCCTCGTCTGTTGGGCTCGACAGGGTCTGGAAACGCAGGCCACTAGCCACACCCCCACCTCCTCCCTCGACCGTGGCCTGCTTCGCCGCGCCTATTCCCACTGTGAAGCGGTGACCCGCGAGCACTCGCGCACCTTTTTCCTGGCCTCCGGACTCCTGCCGCCCGCCAAGCGCCGCGCCGTCCGCGCCCTGTACGCCTTTTGCCGGGTGAGCGACGACCTGGTCGACTGCGCCGACGGCGACCGCCACGCCGCGCTGGCCGACTGGCGCGCCCGGGTGATGGCGCCTCTGCCCCAGGCGGACGATCCGGTGGTGTTGGCCTGGGCCGACGCGCGCGCCTGCTATGGCATTCCCGACGGCTATGTGGAGCAACTCCTCAGCGGGGTGGGCGCGGACCTCGAGTGCCCCCGCTACCGCTCGTTCGACGACCTGGCCGCGTACTGCTACGGGGTGGCCTCCACGGTGGGCCTAATGGCCATGCACATCATCGGCTTTGCCGGCGCAGCGGCCATCCCCTACGCCGTCAAACTCGGCGTCGCCCTGCAGATCACCAACATCCTGCGGGACGTCGGTGAGGACTGGGCCGCCGGCCGCCTGTACCTGCCCCAAGAGGAGCTCGAGGCCCACGGCCTGTCGGAGGACGACGTGGCAGAGGGGCGGGTGGACGCCCGCTGGATGGCGTTCCTGCGCTTCCAGATCGCCCGGGCGCGCCGGCTGTACGCCGAGGCGCTGCCCGGCGTGGGCCTGCTGCACCGGGACGGCCGGTTTGCCATCGCCGCGGCTGCCGAGCTGTACGAGAATATCCTCGGCGACATCGAGGCCAGCGGGGGCGATGTGTTCCGCCGCCGGGCGCACGTCACCCGCAACGAAAAGCTCCGCCGGCTGCCCGGCATCTGGTGGCGGGCCGTCGTGCGGGGCTACCGGCTGCCCGCCGGGGCGCCGGACCAGCCAGGCGCAGGCTGACCGCACCCCGTCCGCCACAGCGTGAGGAGAGTACCCTTGAGCAAACGCATCGCCATCGTCGGTGGCGGCATGACGGGTCTCAGCGCCGCCGACGTGTTGTCGCGGGCCGGCGCGGCCTGCACCGTGTACGAACAGCAGCCCGTCGTCGGCGGGCTGGCTGGCTCGTTCCAGGTGAACGGCGCCTACCTGGAAAAGTTCTACCATCACCTGTTCACCAGCGACCTGGCGATGGTGGAGTTGATCCAGCGGCTGGGCCTCGGCGATCGGCTGGAGTGGCTGCCGACCACCAACTCCTATTATGTGAACCGCATCTACCGGCTCAGCACCCCCCTCGACCTCCTGCGCTTCTCGCGGATCAGCCTGGTGGACCGTGTCCGCCTGGGGATCCTCTACCTGCGCACCCGGTTCGTCCGCGACTGGAAAGCGCTCGAGGCGATCACCGCTCGGGACTGGCTGGTGGCCATGGCCGGCGAGCGGGTCTACGAGGCGGTGTGGGAGCCGCTCTTGCGCGGCAAGTTCGGCCGCTATGCCGACCAGGTGGCCGCCGTGTGGATGTGGAACAAGCTGAAACTGCGGGGCTCCTCGCGGGGCGGCAAGCAGCAGGAGATGCTCGGCTACCTGCGGGGCGGCTTCGGCCAGGTGCTGACCACCTGGGAGGAGCGCCTGCGCTCTCAGGACGTCGAGTTCCGCCTGGCGTGCCCCGTCGAAGAGGTGCGCATCGAGGGCGGGCGAGCCACCGGCGTGGTGACCGCCGAGGGGTTTGCGCCCTACGACGCCGTGTTGGTTACCACGGCGCCGGCCCTCTTTGCCCGGCTGGCCCCGGGCCTGCCGGCAGAGTACCGCGAGCGCCTGGAGCGCATCGAGTACCTGGCCAACGTCTGCCTGGTGATGGAACTCGATCGCAGCCTGTCCGACACGTACTGGCTGAACGTCGGCGACCCGACCATTCCCTTTACCGGCGTCATCGAGCACACGAACATGCAGCGGCCCGAGGAGTATGGCGGCGCCCGGCTGGCCTACCTCTCGCGTTACCTGGACCCCTCGGACCCCTACTATGGGATGGAGGCCGAGGAACTGCTGGCCGCCTACATGCCCCACCTGCAAAAGATGTTCCGCGGGTTCGAGCGGTCGTGGGTCAAGCGGGCCTGGGCCTGGCGCGAGCGCTACACGCAGCCGGTGATCACCCGGCACTATTCCGACCTCAAGCCCCCCTACCGGGCCCCCGCCGACGATCTGTGGCTCTGCTCCATGGCCCAGGTGTACCCCGAGGACCGGGGGATGAACTATGCGGTGGCATCCGGCCGGCGCGTGGCGGAGGAGATGCTGACGGAGGGGTGACAAGCGTCAGATCGCGGCCCCACGCGAGCACGGCTTGACATAGACTGCAAAGCGTACTAGTATCGACCCATACAGCGCAGTGGCCTGGGCCACTGCCCATAGTTCGCGCTTGGCGAAGGGTAGCCGGGCAGTCGGCCAGGAGTGCCGAGTGACGCCTACATCCTTCGCCAGCCAGCCGACGGCACCAACAGCCAGCGCTCCGGCCTCTGCGGAGCGCTGGCTCTCTTCTTTTCGAGCGGCTATCCCACCAGGCGACGGCCCTATCCAGAGGACGCATTCATGGTACAGGTACTACCCTTTCGCGGACTACGCTACGGCCCCCAACACGCCGGCGCTGAGGTCCTGGCGCCGCCCTACGACGTGATCGACGCGGAGGGGCAGCGCGACCTCATCGCCCGCAGCCCCCATAACGTCGTGCGCCTGATCCTCGGGGAGCCCTCCGACGGCCCCAACTGGCACGCCGCGGCGGCCGCCCGGATGCGCGCGTGGCAAGAGGAGGGCGTCCTCCAGCGCGACGAACAGCCGCGCCTGTACGGTTACCAGCAGCGCTTTCGCGATGCCGACGGTGTCGCCCGGGTGCGCACCGGCCTGCTCGGCCGAGTGCGCCTGCGCGACTGGGGAGAGGGGATCCATCGCCACGAGCACACCCGGGTGGGCCCGCGGGCCGACCGACTGCGCCTAACCCGCGCCGTGCAGGCCAACCTGAGCCCGGTGTTCGGGCTGTACCGCGACCCCGCCGGCGACATCGCCCACCGGCTGACGCCCCCCGAGCGGCCCGCCGTGGACGCCACGGTGGACGGCGTCCGCGAGGTGTTCTGGCCCATCGAGGACCCGAGGGCGACGGAGGCCATCTCTGCGGCGCTGGCCGAGCGCGACGTGGTGATCGCCGACGGCCACCACCGCTATGAGACCGCCCTCGCCTACGCCGAGGAGCGCCGCGCCGCTGAGGGGCACCCCGCCGAGCCGCGCCCCTACGACTATGTACTGATGTACCTGGCGGCGGCGGAGGACCCCGGGCTCCTCGTGCTGCCCACCCACCGGGTCGTCTCCGGCGTGGACGCCTTTGACGGGCGGACGCTCCTGCGGCGCCTGGCCGCCGATTTTCTCGTCAAGGCGGTCAACGGCCACGGCACCCTGCGGGAGGCGCTGGCGGCGTCATCGAACGGCGCGGCGGCCCTGGGGCTGTGCCTGGGCGCAGGCGGCGAGCACGTCCTCCGCCTGCGCGAGCCCGCCGCGGCGGCGCGGGCCGCCCTCCCCGGGCAGGAGGCCATCGCCCACCTGGACGTCACCGTCCTGCAGAACCTGGTCCTCGCCCCGCACCTGGGGATCTCGCCGGCGCTGCTGGCCACCGGCGAGCACGTGCGCTACACCATCTCCGAGGGCGAGGCCTGCCGCGCGGTGCAGGCGGGCGATGCCCAGGCCGCCTTTCTCCTGAATCCCCCCTCGGTGGAGGAGATCTGGGAGGCCGCGGCCGGCGGCGCCACCATGCCGCAAAAGAGCACCTACTTTTTCCCCAAGCTACTGACGGGCCTGGTCATCCACCCGTTGAGCGCCTAGCACCACCGGGAGACATCCATGCGAGTCCTTATCACCGAAACCCTCGATCGTTCGGGATTGCGCGTTCTGCAAGAGCACGCCGAGGTCGACGTGCGCAAGGGCCTCTCGCCCGAGGCGCTGCGGGAGATCATGTGCGAGTACGACGGCCTGGTCGTGCGGTCGGCCACCGATGTGAACGCGGAGCTACTGGCCGCCGGCGCCGGCCGCCTCCGCGTGGTGGGCCGGGCGGGCACCGGCGTGGACAACATCGACGTGGACGCCGCGACGCGCCTGGGCATCACGGTGGTGAATGCCCCCACGGCGAACTCGAACGCCGTGGCCGAGCAGACCCTGGCGCTCATGCTGGCGCTGGCGCGCCGGGTCCATCCGGCCATCACCTCGCTCAAGGCCGGCCGCTGGGAAAAGGGCGCTCTGCAGGGCACCGAGGTCAAGGGCAAGACGCTGGGCCTCGTGGGCTTGGGCCGCATCGCCCGGCTGGTGGCCTCCAAGGTGCGCGGCCTGGAGATGCAGGTGATTGCCTTTGACCCCTACGTGGGGCCAGAGGGTGCCGCCTCGAGCGGGGTGCGGCTCGTGGAGTTGGACGACCTTCTCCGCCAGGCGGACTATATCTCTGTACACACGCCGCTAACCTCCGCCACCCAGGGGCTCATCGGGGCGCGGGAACTGGGGCTGATGAAGCCCGGCGCATACCTCGTGAACTGCGCCCGGGGCGGCATCATCGACGAGGACGCCCTCGCCGAGGCGCTCAAGGAGGGTCGCATCGGGGGGGCAGCCCTGGACGTCTTTGAGGTGGAACCGGCCACCGACAACCCCCTCGTGGGGCTGGGTAACGTCATCGCTACGCCGCACCTGGCGGGCTCCACCGCCGAGGCCCAGGAGGGCGTGGCGGTGGACGTGGCCCGCGCCGTGGTGGACGTCCTGGCCGGGCGCATCCCCGAGAGCCCGGTGAACGTCCCCTACCTGGCGCCGGAGGCCGCCGCGCGGCTGCGGCCCTACGTGGACCTCGCCGAGCGCCTGGGGAGCTTTTTCGTCCAATGGCGCGGCACGCTCGCCAACCGCCTGGAGCTCACCTACGCCGGCGACCTCGTAGAGTACGACACCCGCATCCTGACCGCGGCGTTCCTGGCCGGCCTCCTGCGGCCGGTGTGCGCCGACCCGGTCAACATCGTGAACGCCAGCCACGTGGCCGCCGAGCGCGGACTGACCGTCTCCGAGGTCCGGCGCGGGTGCATGGAGCCCTTTGACAGCATGATCGTCGCCGCCTTTCCCGACGCCGAGGGGGAGACGAACGCCTCCGGCACCGTGATCCACGGGGAGCCCCACCTCGTGGGGCTCGATGGGCAGCGGCTGGACTGCGTGGCCCAGGGGCACATGGTGGCCGACCTGCACCACGATCGTCCCGGCATCGTCGGGAGCATGGGCCGCATCCTGGGCGAGGAAGATATCAACATCTCGTTCGTCCAGATGAGCCGGGCCTCCAAGGGAGGTGCGTCGATCATGATCCTGGGGCTCGACGAGAGCGTGCCCCCGGCGATGATGCCCCGCTTCCTGGAGGTGCCCGGCGTGCAGCGGGTGCGCTCGGTGGTGCTCCCGCCGTTCGACGGCTATGTGAACGGCAACCACTGAGCCCAGTGTATCGACCGAGGCGCGGCCCGTGGGCCGCGCCTCGGTACGCTCCCTATTCCTTCGCGGCCGCCTCAAAGCGGCGCTTGGCCTCCCCCAGCTGCCGGACGCCCTCCAGGTGTTTCTCCCGGAACGGTTCCAGTGTGGGCCGCCAGATGGTCTGCAGAAAGCCCTTTAGCCGCTCCGGCGCGATCGTCTTCTGGCAGAACTCGACCGTCAGCCCCATGTTCGCGTCGGTGGCCCAGTTGGAGCCGGTGGGCACCTGGTCGAACCCGTGCGCCTCGAGATCGGCGTAGGCCTGGGCGCGAGACGCCTCGGGCCCAAAGTCGTCCTGGTAGTACCAGTTGCTCTGCAGCACCGACGTGGGCATGTTCCGGTAGAACGCCTCCGGATGATGCCAGACATAGTCGGACCACACCCACGGCCGCACGCCGCCCCGCTCCACCTGGTCGATATAGTAGTAGAGATCGTGCCACCACAGGTCGTACTGGCGGATGACGGCGTACGAATAGTAGCGCTGATGCTGGGCCGTCTCCTCGTCCATCCCCAGGTGAAAGAGCCGGGGCCGGTCAAAGAGATCGATCACCTCGGCGATCAGGTCACGACACACGGCATAGTACTCGGGCGTCGACACGGCCCGGGCATAGGGGCCCAGCCAGGCGTCGTGGGCCGTGGAAAAGTTCAGCTTGGGCAGCGGCTCGAGCCCCATCTCGCGCAGCCGCCCCAGCTCCTCGTGGAGCCTTTCAGGGGACCAGGAACCTTCCACGGCCAGCTCCGGGTGGCTCTCATAGCGCACCCCCTCGCCCAGGTCGAGGACCACGGTGTTCAGCCCCTCGCCAACGGCGGCGGAGAGGAGGTCTGCCCACAGGGGCTCATCGAACCTCAAGTGGTCCCGTGCGTCGATGTGGGTCTGTTCCCGCTCGGGCGTCTTGCGATCCGACCACATGTTGTAGCCCAGGTGCCAGAGCACCCCCCACATCAGCGCCTCTTCGGATCCGTTGGCTGCCATGATCCCTCCTGTTTCGGCATGGTGGCAAGCATCGTGCGTGCGGCCCATGGTAGCGCGCCGGTGGCCGGGGCGCAACCGGTCATGACGAGCTCATGCGCGCACTGTGGTGGCCTCCCGCGTTCTAGCGCTTGCATCTCTCGCGGCACTCCGTGTATTGTTGGTGCGTGGGCCGAGCCGCCCACCCGCCGGGGCGCACGTGTACCCGGCGGCGCCGGCAACCTACGGGATGTCGCCCGGGCAGAGGCGCCCGGGTACCAGAAGACAGGAGGCTCTCATGCGCAGAATCGTTGCACCGCTGCTTTCCGTGCTTATCGTGCTCTCCATGCTGTTGTCGGGGTGCGTCGTGCCCGCCGAGGACGGGGCGACCACGCCGCCAGCGGAAGGCGAGACACAGCCCCCAGCGGCCGAGGGGGAGCTCCTACAGATCGGGTTGGTGACCGACGTGGGACGCGTGAACGACCGCACGTTCAACCAGTCGGCCTGGGAGGGCGTGGAGGACGCCGCCGCGCAGATCAACGCCGAGACCAACTATGTCGAGACGCGGGCCGCCACCGACTATTTGGACAACATCCGCCAGTTCACCGAAGAGGGTTATGACGTCGTCGTCACGGTGGGCTTTGCCCTGGGTGATGCCACCATCGACATGGCGCGCGAGTACCCCGACACCATGTTCATCGGCGTCGATCAGTTCCAGGCCGAGACCATCCCGAACCTGGCGGGCCTCGTCTTTCACGAGGATCACGCCGGCTACCTGGCTGGCGTCCTGGCGGCCAACCTCACCGAGTCCGGCACCATCGCCGGCGTGTTCGGCACGGACCTCATCCCGGCCGTCGTGGCCTTTCGCGAGGGCTATGAGACGGGCGCCCGCTCGGTGAACCCCGACGTCGAGATCATTTCCGCCTACCACCCCGGCGAGATCGCCCAGGCCTTCACCGACCCGGAGTGGGGCGCCAACACCGCGGCCCAGGCCATCGCCCGCAACGCCGACGTGGTGTTTGCTGCCGGCGGCCAGACGGGCAACGGTGCGCTGGAAGAGACCGCCACCCACGAGGGGCACTATTGCATCGGTGTCGACACCGACCAGTGGGAAACCCTCCCCGGTGCGCATCCCTGCCTGGTTTCCAGCGCCATCAAGTCGGTCCGCTCGGGCGTCACAGAACTGATCCTGGCGGTGGCCGACGGCACGTTCGAGGGAGGCCAAGTGTACGGTGACGCCGGCCTGGCCCCGTTCCACGATTTTGAGGACGAGATCCCGGAGGATCTCAAGGCCGAGCTCGAGCAGATCGCGACCGGTCTGCAGGACGGTTCGGTCAGCACGGGTTACGGCGAGTGACATCGCGCCACTCGATGGGGGAGGGCCGCGAGCCCTCCCCCATCGCCGATCCTGCCGGGCACTGCGGCGACCGTAGTGGCGGGCGATGCCAGCGTCCTCCCGGCGGCCGATAGGAGTCAACATGGCCTATACCCCAGGTTCCAATGCGCGGACCGAGAGGCTCCTGAGCCACCTGGGCAGACCGTTGGTGATCCCCACCCTCGCGTTTGTGACGGCGCTCGTGGCGGGCGCCATCATCATGCTTCTCTCCGGGGACAATCCCCTGCCCGCCTACCGCGGCCTGGCGGAGGGCGCCATCGGCGACCTGTCGTCGATCTCGCGCAGCCTCCGCACCGCCACCCCCCTCCTCCTGACGGGCCTCTCGGTGGCCTTTGCGTTCAAGGCCGGCCTGTTCAACATCGGCGCCTCCGGGCAGCTGCTGATGGGCTCCATCGCCGCGGCGGCCGTCGGCGTGAACGGGGAGGGGCTGCCGGCGATCATCCATGTGCCGCTGGCCGTCGTCGCGGGCGGCCTGGCCGGAGCGCTGTGGGGCGCCATTCCGGGCATCCTGAAGGCCTGGCGCGGCGCCCACGAGGTGATCACCACCATCATGCTCAATTATGTCGCCTCGCTGTTCACCGGCTGGATGGTCTATGCCGGCGGCACGCAGGGCCAACAGCCGGGACCCCTATCCGACCCGACCGCCGCGGCCCGCGGCATCTCACAGACGCCGCCGGTGCTGGAGAGCGCGCGCCTGCCCGAGCTGCTGCCGAGCCTCCTGAGCCGGGTACACTGGGGCTTTGTCATCGCCGTGGCTGCGGCGATCGTGGTATGGTGGATCCTGAGGCGCAGCAACTATGGGTTCGAGATCCGCACGGTGGGCTCCAACCCCTCCGCCGCGCGCTATGCCGGCATCCGGGTAAACCAGACGATCGTGACCACGATGGCCGTCGCCGGCGCCCTGGCCGGCCTGGCCGGCGCAGTGGACACGCTGGGCCTGAACTTTCGCTACGCGCCCGAGTTCACCGGCGGCGCCGGCTTCGAGGGCATCACCATCGCCCTCTTGGGCAAGACCGACCCCCTGGGCGTGGTGTTCTCGGCGCTGCTGATCGGCTCGCTGTACGGCGGGGCCACCAGGATGCAGTTCGTCTCCGGCGTCCGCTCGGAGATCATCCAGGTGGTGCAGGCGCTGATCCTGATGTTCGTCGCCGCCCCAGAGATCGTCCGCGTGCTGTACCGCATCCGCCAGAGGCGCCCGGAAGACGAGATCGCCGAGACCACGCTGACGTCGGGCTGGGGAGGGTAGCATGGCGAACGACAGCGCTCGCAACACACGACTCGCCGCCCTCACGCGCCTCACGTCGCACATCGGCGTCGTGCTGGTGCTGGCGATCCTCCTCCTCGCCATCGTGGTGGGCTCCACCGGCCTGGGCCGCGGCCCGCTGCGCATCTTTGTCGGCAGCGGCGTGCTGGCGTTTGCCCTGCGGGCGTCGGTGCCACTCATCCTTGGCGCCCTGTGCGGGATCCTGTGCGAGCGCTCGGGCATCATCAACATCGGCATCGAGGGGATGATGCTGGCCGGTGCCTTTGGCGCCTTTGTCGTCAAGGCCTTCACCGGACACCTGCCGCTGGGGCTCAGCCTGCTCCTGGCCACCGTCGGCGCGATGGTCGTGGGCGCCGCGCTCGGCTATATGCACGCACTGCTCAGCATCCGCTTCCGCGTGAACCAGATCATCAGCGGCACGGTGATCATTATCCTGGCCACCGGTCTCACCACGTACCTGTTCAACCCCGACTGGTTCAGCGCCGGCAAGTTCGGGCCCATCGCCATCCCGCTCCTCTCGCGCATTCCGGTGCTGGGGCAGGTGCTCTTTACCAACGGCCTGCTCACCTACCTGGCCCTGGCGCTGGTGGTGATCATCCAGGTGCTCCTGTACCGCAGCCGCTGGGGACTGCGCACCCGGGCCATCGGCGAGCACCCCCGGGCGGCCGACACCGTGGGCATCCGCGTGAACCGCTGGCGGTACATCAACACCGTCCTCGGCGGGGTGCTCGCGGCGCTGGGCGGCGCCTTTCTCGTCTTGGAAGCCGTGGGCCAGTTCCGCGAGGGGATGACCGCCGGGCGCGGGTTCATCTCGCTGGCCGCCATGATCTTTGGCAACTGGTCGCCGGTGGGCTCCCTTGGCGCGGCACTCCTCTTTGGCTACACCCAGGCGCTGCAGAACGAGTTGCTCCTGGTGGGCATCACCGCGGTGCCTCGGTTCTTTATCGGCATGTTGCCCTATGTGACCACCATTGTCGTCCTGGCCGGCTTTGTCGGGCGCACCCGCCCGCCGGCGGCCGAGGGCGAGGTGTACGAGACGGAGTAGCCCTATGGCGGAGGTCGTCCTCGAGACACGCGATATCACCAAGCGCTTCCCGGGCGTGGTGGCCAACGACAGCGTGAACCTGGTGCTGCACCATGGCGAGATCCTGGCGCTCCTCGGCGAGAACGGCGCCGGCAAGAGCACCCTGATGAACGTCGTCTATGGGCTGTACCGGGCCGATGAGGGCGAGGTCCTCATCAAGGGCGAGCCGGTGACCCTCAACAGCCCGCGAGACGCCATCGCCCGGGGCGTGGGCATGGTGCACCAGCACTTCCAGTTGGTGCAACCCATGACGGTGACGGAGAACATCATCCTCGGCTCCGAGATCACCCGGGGTGGCTTTATGCTGGATCTCGGAGAGGCCCGCCGCCGGGTCGCCGAGATCTCGGACCGTTATGGGCTGGCCGTGGACCCTG
>JAAZBQ010000815.1 GCA_012513725.1 Chloroflexota bacterium | reverse complement strand
TGGCCGGGGCGGGAGGCCATCACGTCGATGGCGCGGGACTGGTGGCGGAACGCGGCCTCGGCCAGGCGCTGCTGATCGGCGCCGTCGCGGATGCAGACGGCCAGCGGCAGTGCCACGAGGAGGGCCAGCCAGATGGCCCGCGCGCGCCGACCGCCCCGCCCGGTC
Source organism: Chloroflexota bacterium (assembly GCA_012513725.1). Lineage (GTDB taxonomy): Bacteria > Chloroflexota > Anaerolineae > UBA1429 > UBA1429 > JAAZBQ01. The sequence continues at coordinate 2,254 of JAAZBQ010000815.1, read as the reverse complement.
AGCGGGCTGGCCGCGGCAAACAGGAGCGCCACCCCGGGCGCCGCGGCGTAGAACAGGCGTGGCCCCACGCTGACATAATCCCACCCCAGCCCGGCCCACACCGGCGCGATGCTGCTGGCCACCCAGAGCGCCCCGAGGGTGGCGATGCGCCGCGAGGTGCCCCGGGCTGCCGCCCAGACCAACAACCCCGCCCCCGCAGCCAGGGCCGCCAGGAGCATGCCCACGGGCCAATCCGCCGCGCCCACCTGCACCAGGGGCCAGCCGAGAGGAAACGCCACCCCCTGCAAGAGGTAGGCGAGAACGATGGGCTGAAAGCCCTGGCCGGTGATCTCCTGGGTGCGGGGAATGCTGAGCCAGACGGCAGCATAGGCGCACGTCAGGGCCAGATGCCCCAGGGGCCAGAGGCGCTCGCGCCGGGGGAGGGGTGTCCTGCGGGGGGCGTCCAGGGCGATCCAGCCGAACACCCACACCAGGGGCAGGACGCTTTCCTGCAGCAGCAGGCCCGCCGCGTAGGCGGCCACCGAGGTGAGGAGGAGTCCAACCCGCCGGCGCCCCGCACGGAGGCCGACTGCATACGCGTCGGCGGCCAGCACCGAGGCCACTGCGGCCAGGGTGGAGAGGGGCTGGTGGGCGCCCTGCCAGGCCACCGCCTGAAAGGAAAAGGGGTGCAGGGCAAAGAGCAGCGCCGCCAGCCGCGCCGGCCAGCAGCCCAGACCCATGCGCAGGGCGAGCACGAACACCCCGAGCGCGATGGCCAGGTGCGCGCCGATCTGGAGCACGTGGGCGCCCACCACCCGCACCACGCCGCCGGGGGTGGTGAGCAGGCGAGCGACGTGCATGGTCAGCGGGCGGTAGAACTGGTAGGTGGGCACGGCCCGGAGCAACTCGATGAGCGACATCCCCTGGCCCTGGGCATACCAGGAGGGGTCGTCCCAGTGCACCGGGTAGGCGATCGAGGGGGCGTAGAGCACCAGCACCGCGGCCGTCAGGGCGAGGGGAAACCACGCGGCCAGGGCACAGCGCCGCGCCTGGCCCAGCCAGGCGCGATAGGGAAGCGCGGCGCGCTTGAGGGCCTCTGGGGAGGTCACCACTGTCTGCATTGGCATGCTCGCTAGAGGATGGCGGGCAGCGGCCCGGGCAAATCCGAACGTGACTCTACCTACATAGACGGCATCCCGCCCGAGGGGGTTCCGCCACGGGGCGTTCGGCTGCGCAGTCCCAGGTCAGTCGCTAGGCGCCCAGCAGGGGACGGACGGCCGCCACGACGGCCGCGCCCAGCAGGGCATAGCCCTCGTCGGTATAGTGCACGCCGTCGGGGAGCAACAGCCGATCGCGGCCGGCCGACATGACCGTCGCGTAGAGGTCGTCGATCGCCAGCTCGTGGCGCCGGGCGACCCGCAGCGCCGCCGCGTTGTAGGCGACGACGTCGGCCTCAAAGCGATCGAACCCCTTGGTGGCGTGGTGGCGGCCCTCGTGGACCGGGGTGGTGGTGGCCCACACCAGGGCGGCCTCGGTCTCCCCTTGCAGGCGGCTCCAGATGCGCTCCAAGTTCTCCTCATAGGCGGCGAGGGGCACCGCGTTCTCGTCGGCGCCGAACTCCCGGCGCAGGTCGTGGAGGCCGCAGTTCAGGTGCACGACGTCGGGCAGCTGTGCGATCGCCCACTCATCCAGGTGCGCGAGGACGTTAACGCTGGTGCCGCCGTTCTCTCGGGGAGAGAGGATCTCGGCCTGGCCCTCCAGGGCGCGCCGCACGTGGGCCTCGTAGCCGAGCCGGATGGAATCGCCGATGAGGAGGATCCGCTTCACGTCGTTCCTTTCTGTGTGGCCGATGCCGTGGCAGGCGTGATCGTAGTCAGGCGAAATGTAGCCACACCCGCCGCACCTGTCAACGCCCGTCACCGGCGGGGGTGGGGTGTGCGGGCCACGGGGGTGGGGTATAATGACCAGGTAGGTGTGGCATGCTCTGGGAAGGAGGCGAGATGAGCATACCATTCTTTCTCGTCTGGGGCCTGGCGGTGCTCATCCAGATCGGGTTTCCCATCCTGTTGGGGATCTGGTTTGCCAAGCGCTACGGCGTACGCGTGGCTCCCTTTCTGTACGGCGCGGCGATCTTTTTGGTCTTTCAGCTGCTCACCCGCGTGCCCGCCGTGCAGCTTTTGTCGCAGGCAATCGGGCAGCGGTTGCTCGCCGGCCCGCGGATCGGCGACGTGCCGGTTCTGCAGATCCTGTACCTGCTGTTCCTGGCGCTCACGGC
>JAAZBQ010000814.1 GCA_012513725.1 Chloroflexota bacterium | reverse complement strand
TCCGCGAGGAGAGTGGCCTGTTCGAGCATGGTGGGAATGAACACCGTCAGGAGTCCGGCCACCAACCCCAACCCCGTCAGGTAGACGAGGAGGATGGCTAGCGGTCGGGCGAGGCCCCAGCGGCGCAGCAGGCGGGGGGCGTGGCCCTCGAGCCAGTTCACCAGCGGCAGCAGCAGGTAGGCCAGGATCACGCCCAGGAAAAAGGGCAGCAACGCCGCCCAGGCGGCCTTGATCAGCAACAAGACGGACACGACCAGCACGGCGATGAGCAGCGTACGATTGCGTTGCTTGGGAGTCGCTAGCCACGACGGCAAAGACGTACTCATCTGGGCTCTACTCCTCCTCGGTCTGCCCCTCTTCGGTCTGCCCCTCGCGCAGGGCGCCCTCGATCGCGTCATCCAGATCGAGGGGGCGGTCTCCGGCCGCCTGGACGCCGAACCATGCCAGGAACTCCCGGTTGCCCTTGGGGCCCCGAATGGGCGATGCCGTCAGGCCCCATGGATGCCAATCGTGTGTCCTGGCCCACTCCATAACACTACGCAGCACTTGGCGATGCGTTTCCATACTGCGGACTATGCCCCCCCTGCCCACCCGCTCGCGGCCCGCCTCGAACTGCGGCTTGATCAACGCGATCACCTGCCCATCGGTCGTCAGCCACCGGCGCACCGCCGGCAACAGGAGGCGCAGGGAGATGAACGACGCATCGATGGTCGCCAGCCGCACGGGCTCGGGCAGCGTCTCCAGGTAGCGGGCGTTGGTGCGCTCCATTACCACCACCCGCGGGTCCTGCCGCAGGGTCCAGGCTAACTGCCCATAGCCGACGTCGATCGCATACACGCGGGCCGCGCCATGCTGCAGGAGGCAGTCGGTAAAGCCGCCGGTGGAGGCCCCCACGTCCGCCGCGACCCAGCCCGCCGGCTCGACGCCAAAGGCCTCCAGGGCGCGTTCCAGCTTGAACCCGCCACGGGAGACGTAGGGCAGCCCCCGATCCACCTCCACCGGTGCCTCGGGGTCCACCGGCGTGGCGACCTTGAGCACCACCTGGCCCGCCACCCGCACCTGCCCGGCCTGGATGAGCCGCTTGGCCTTCTCGCGGCTCTCGGCCAGCCCGCGGCGATGCAAGAGGAGATCCAGCCTGATCTGGCGCATATCCTTCCTTTGGACCCGGTGTGCCCGCTTTTGACGGTTCGCTCCAGATTCGCTAAGATCGTGCGGAGTGTACTCAGCCAGGAGGGCCCGTGGTCACCTCATCATCCGAGACCGCCCGGAGCGACAAGGCCACCCGTCGGCAGCCGGTCGCCCTGGCCCTGTTGCGGGCCATGCGGCCCAAGCAGTGGGCCAAGAACGTGTTCATCTTTGCCGGGCTGTTCTTTGACGGCAAGGCCTTCCTGCCGCGCCAACTACTGCTCAGCCTGGCGGCTTTCGGCATCTTTTGCCTGGTGTCGGGGGCCGTCTACCTGATCAACGACCTTGCCGACATCGACAAGGACCGCATGCACCCCACCAAACGCCATCGGCCCCTGGCCTCCGGCGCTCTGCCGGTGGGCGTGGCCCGGAGCGCCGCCATCGCCATCATGGCCACCATGCTGCCGTTGGCCCTCCTCATCCACGTGCCCCTGGGCCTGACGACCATCGCCTATGCCGCGCTGATGGTTGCCTACAGCTTCTGGCTCAAGCACGTCGTCATCATCGACGTGATGGTGATCGCCTCGGGGTTCGTCCTGCGGGTGCTGGCGGGCACCCTCGTCGTCCAGGTCACGCGCTTTTCGCCCTGGCTGTACGTGTGCACGACGCTCTTGGCGCTGTTCATCGCCCTGAACCGCCGGCGGCACGAGTTGGTGCTCCTGGCCGACAAGGCGAACGACCACCGCTCCGTGCTGGACGACTATAGCCTGGAGTTCATCGATAGCGCCACCTCGCTGGTGACGGCCACCGCGCTGGTGGCGTACTCGCTGTACACCTTTAGCGCGCCGAACGTCCCCGCCAACCACGCCATGATGCTGACCATTCCCTTTGTGCTGTACGGGGTGTTCCGCTACCTGTACCTCATCCACGTGCGCCGGCTGGGCGGCACGCCGGAGGACATTGTCCTCGGCGACCGGCCCCTGCTCCTCACGGTGCTCTGCTGGGCGGTCGTCGCGGGGCTGGTCATCTACGGGCCGACCCTCTTCTAGCGGCCGCCGAAAGCAGCCCCCACCCCGTCGCGGAGAACGCGCAAAGGGCGAGCCTACGCGCGCTCGCCCTCCGCACCGATGGCCCCACAGCCTCAGTCTAGCGCTTGGTGTACTGCGGTGCCTTCCGGGCCCGCTTGAGTCCCGGCTTTTTGCGCTCTTTGGCACGCGGATCGCGGGTCAGGTAACCCCGCTGCTTGAGCGTCGGCCGCAGCGAAGGGTCGGCCTCCAGCAGGGCGCGAGCCACGCCGTGGCGGACGGCCTCCGATTGGCCAGTGATGCCGCCGCCGCTCACGACGACGGAAACCTGAAAGCGATCATCGGCGCCCACGACCTGCAACGGCTCCAGGGCCTTGGTGACGTCCATATCGCGGGAAAAGTACTCGTCGCCCGGCTTGCCGTTCACCACAAAGGGGCCCTGGCCGGGATAAAGGCGCACTCTGGCCACCGACGACTTGCGCCGCCCCGTGCCATAGTAGTACTGTGTTGCCACTCTCTTCCTCCTGTTATTCGGGAGCGAGCCCGTCCCCTGGGTCGAGCCCGTCATGCGGCCTAGACGGCCAGCTCCTTGGGCTGCTGGGCCGAGTGGGGATGGGTGCTCCCCGCATACACCTTGAGCTTTTTGATCATCTTGCGCCCCAGGCGGTTCTTGGGCAGCATGCCCCTGACCGCCGCCTCGAGCACCCGCTCCGGATGCCGCTCCAGCATATCGCGCAGGCTCGTCTCGCGCAAGCCCCCGGGATAGCCGCTGTAGCGGTAGTACTTTTTGTCATCCATCTTGCCCCCGGTCACGGTGACCTTGTCGGCGTTCACCACGACGACAAAATCCCCCATGTCCATGCTGGGCGTAAAGGTGGGCTTGTGCTTGCCGCGCAGGATCGTGGCGATCCGCGTGGCCAGGCGGCCCAGGTTCTGTCCTTCCGCGTCGACGACGAACCACTGCCGGTCGATCTCCGACGCCTTGAGCGCGTAGGTCTTCACCAGATACCACTCCTTGTCCATCACTCGGGGCGACGGTGATCCGCAGCACCCCCGCATGTCGTTCGCTCAGCCGGTCGCGCCCGATAGGCGACGCGCCACAGGCACAGCCCGCAGGCGGGCGCGGGTGGCGCCGCCTGGGAGATATCCCGGGAGGCGAGAAAGTCTCGAAAAGAGTCCACCGTCCGCACGCCCTGCCCCACCTCGAGGAGGGTGCCCACCGCGCGGCGCACCATGCCGCGCAAAAAGCCGTTCGCCTCGATGCGGAACCGGTAGAACCGTTCCGCGGCCTCGCCGCACCAGCCATCCTCCGCGGGCGGCCGGAGCAGCCATTCGGCCCGCAGCACTCGCCGGACGCTGCTATCGCCGACCGTCGGCTGCCCCAGGGCGGCGAAATCGTGCTCGCCCAGGAGCGCTTTGGCAGCCCCTTGCAGGGCGTCGGCGTCTAGGGCGCCCGGCATCCGGTGGGCGTAGC
>JAAZBQ010000813.1 GCA_012513725.1 Chloroflexota bacterium | reverse complement strand
GGGTGGGTTACCGTTACGGGACCGCCCCGGGCGATCTGCTCCTGGAACAGGGGCACCACGCTGCCCCGGGAGCCGAGGACGTTGCCAAAGCGCACCGCCACAAAGCGCCTACCGCTCCGCCGCGCTGCGTCCTGAACGATCAGCTCGGCAACCCGCTTGGTGGCCCCCATAACACTCGTTGGGTTGACCGCCTTGTCAGACGAGATCAGCACCAACTGTTCGCAACCGGCGGCCTCGGCGGCCTCTACCACGTTGCGTGTCCCCTCGACGTTGTTGGTCACGGCGTCGGGGATGTTGGCCTCCATGAGCGGCACATGCTTGTGGGCAGCCGCGTGGAACACGGCCTCCGGACGATGTTCCGCGAACACGGCGTCCAGCCGAGCGCGATCGCGCACGTCGGCGATGACACTGGCGAGCCGCAACCTGGGATACGACGCGCGCAACTCATTCGTGATGCTGTAGATCGAGTTCTCGCCGTGCCCGAGGAGCACCAGCGTCGCGGGTCTACAGCGAGCGATCTGCCGGCACAGCTCGCTGCCGATCGAGCCGCCTGCGCCCGTCACGAGAACGCGCCGCCCCTTGAGCAGAGAGGTCACCTGCGCCGTGTCCGTCTGCACGGGATCCCTCCGCAGGAGGTCCTCGATCCGCACCTCGCGCACCTGGCTGATGGAGACCTGTCCTCCTAGCAACTCATAGATGCCGGGCACCATCTGTACGGGGATACCGGCACGCTCGCAGATGGCGCGGATGTTGCGGATGGCCTTGCCGGGAGCAGTCGGCATGGCGATGATGACCTGGTCCACATGCATCCGCTGTGCCAGGTCGGGAATCGCGTCGCGCGTGCCCAAGACGCGCACTCCGTGGACGGTGACCCCCTGCTTGGTCGGATCGTCATCGACAAAGCCGACCACGTGCATGCCGAGGTGGGGGTTGGACTCCATCTCGCGCCGGATCATGACGCCGGCGTCGCCCGCGCCGACGATAAGCACGCGCTCCGGACGATCAACAAAGGCCTTCAGGCGCAGGGCGTCCTCGTGGGTCATGCGACGCTGCAGTAGGCGGAGGATGAGCCGGCTGACGCCCAGCGCTCCGATGCTGAGGACGCTTTCGAGCAACAGCACGGATCGCGACGACATGTGGTTCGCTCGGAGCAGGGGCATGATCAGGAGGTCGGTCACCCAGATGATGACCGATCCGGTGGCGCCTGCCCACAGGATGGCCTCCAACTCCTTGACGCTGGCGTATCGCCACAAGCGATGGTAGAGGCGAAATGCCAAGTACGTACAGACCCTTGCCGCAGGAGCCACCAAGAAGAGGGGCCAGTTGCGCCGAACGTACGGCCACACGCGAATGAGGGCTTCATATCGAATGACAAAAGCCAGCAGCACCGCAAGGAGCACGCAGACCACGTCTAGGATCAGCATGTAACGAAGTCGCAGCACCAGGGGGCGTCTTGGTCTGGCGGTCATGGGTGCTCCTTATAGCTGCGTTGAAGACGCCTGTATCAAAAAGAGGCCGCCTAGGCGCGCGTCAGCCCGGCCAGGGCGTCGCACACTGCATCCACCTGTGCTTCCGTCATCACGCTGGAGAACGGAAGGGCGAGCGACGTGGCCCCAAGGCTCTCAGTGACGGGCAAGTCGCCTTCGCCAAAGCCGAAACGCTCGCGGTAGAAGGGCTGCAAGTGAATTGGCGTAAAGTACGGACGAGAAGGCACGCCCCGCTCCCGCAGTTGGCCTACCAGGCGATCTCGGTCGACCGGTGGACGCACCCGAACTACGTACACAAACCACGACATGCGGGTCGTCGACGGCGCCACGTGCGGGATGTCTACCGCGTCCAGCGCCGCTAGACGCTCGTTGTACCAGCCTGCCACGCGGGCCCGCTTGGCGAGCAGCTCATCGGCGCGCCGCATCTGGACCTCGCCCAGCGCTGCGCTCAGCTCGTCCAGGCGGTAATTGTACCCGAGTCGGGTGTGGTTCAGCCAGCCGTCGAACACGTCGCGCCCCTGGTTGCGGAGCGAGCGGAACAGCCCGGCCCGATCGGCGTCGTCGGTGACGATCATGCCGCCCTCGCCGGTGGTCACCTGCTTGTTCGGGTAAAAGGCGAACACGCCCGCGTCACCCAGGGTGCCGGCCGGGCGCCCGCAGTACTCGGCGCCCAGGGCCTCGCAGGCGTCCTCGATGACGGCCAGACGGTGCCGCCGCGCCACGGTCAGGAGCCGATCCATATC
>JAAZBQ010000121.1 GCA_012513725.1 Chloroflexota bacterium | reverse complement strand
GGCATGGGGAGGCCCAGGGTCTGCATGAGGGCCCCAAAGCGCTCGCGGTCCTCGGCGAGGTCGATGGCCTCCGGGGGGGTGCCCAGGAGGGGGACGCCGGCGGCGTCGAGGGAGCGGGCGAGTTTCAGGGGGGTCTGGCCGCCGAACTGGGCGATGACGCCGTGGGGGCGCTCCAGGTCGCAGATGTTCAGGATGTGCTCCAGGGTGAGGGGCTCAAAGTAGAGGCGGTCGGAGGTGTCATAGTCGGTGGAGACGGTTTCGGGGTTGCAGTTGATCAGGATGGTCTCGTAGCCCAGGCGCTGGAAGGCGAGGGCGGCGTGGGTGCAGCAGTAATCGAACTCGATGCCCTGGCCGATGCGGTTGGGGCCCGACCCCAACACCACGACCTTTTCCCGATCCGTCGGCTCGGCCTCGCAGCGGGTCTCGTAGCAGGAGTAGAGGTAGGGCGTGCGGGCCGGGAACTCGGCCGCACAGGTATCCACCCGGGAAAAGGTGGGCAGCACCCCGAGGGCCTTGCGATGCGTGCGCACCGCCAGCTCATCCTCCGTGGGGCGCAAGAGGCGGCCGATCGCCGCGTCGGTGAACCCCCCTTGCTTGAGCGCGCGCATCTCCTCGACGTCGAGATCGGCGAGCGCCCGACCCCGCACCCCATCCCGGAGAGCGCGGAGGGCGTCGATCTCGCCCAGGAACCAGGGGTCGATGTGGGAGAGGGCGTTGATTTCCGCGATCGTCATTCCCGCGTCCAGGGCCTGGGGCAGGGCGAATATCCGCTCGGGGTTCGGCGTGATCAGCGCGTGGCGCAGGGCGTCCGTCCCTTCCACCAGCGGTCCGCCGAAGAGCCCGTCGCAGCCGTCCTCCCGGGCGCAGAGGCCCTTTTGCAGCGCCTCGCCGAACGTGCGGCCGATGGCCATCACCTCGCCAACGGACTTCATCTGGGTGCCCAGGGTGTCGTCGGCCTGGGGGAACTTTTCCATGTTCCAGCGGGGGATCTTGACCACCACGTAATCGACGGTGGGCTCGAAGTAGGCCGGCGTCACCTGGGTGATGTCGTTCTGCAACTCGTGCAGGCGATAGCCCACGGCGAGCTTGGTGGCCACCTTGGCGATGGGGAACCCCGTCGCCTTGGAGGCCAGCGCCGATGAGCGGGACACCCGGGGGTTCACTTCGATGATCAGCGTGCGCCCCGTCTCCGGGTGCACGGCGTACTGGATGTTGGCCCCGCCCGCGGTGAGGCCGATGCGCTCGATGATCCGCCGCGACATGTCGCGGATCGCCTGGTACTCCTTGTCGGAGCAGGTGAGCGCCGGGGCCATGGTGATCGATTCGCCGGTGTGCACGCCCATCACGTCCAGGTTCTCGATGGAGCAGATGACGATGAACCCGCCATCGGCATCCCGCATCACCTCGATCTCGATCTCCTTCCAGCCAATGACTGACTCCTCCACCAACACCTGGTGAACGGGGCTGGCCTCCAGGCCGGATCGGATGATCCGCTCATAGTCCGCCCGGTTATAGGCGATGCCGCTGCCCGTGCCGCCCAGGGTGTAGGAGGGGCGCAGGATGGCCGGCAGGCCGATCTCGTCCCGGGCCTCCAGGGCCTCGGCGAGGTTGGTCACGATCCGGCTCTTGGGCACCTCCAGGCCGATGTCGTCCATCGCCGTGCGGAACGCCTCGCGGTTTTCTGCGCAGTCGATGGCCTCCGCATCCGCCCCGATGAGTTCCACACCATAGCGCTCCAGGACGCCCGCCCGGGCCAGGTCCACCGCCAGGTTCAGCCCCGTCTGCCCCCCCATGGTGGGGAGGAGCGCGTCGGGCCACTCCTTGGCGATGATGGCCTCCAGCACCGGCACGGTGAGGGGCTCGATGTAGGTGGCGTCGGCCATCTCCGGGTCGGTCATGATGGTGGCGGGGTTGGAGTTGACCAGCACGGTGCGGTAGCCCTCCTCCCGG
>JAAZBQ010000812.1 GCA_012513725.1 Chloroflexota bacterium | reverse complement strand
CTGGCCGAGATCGCCGCCGCGGTGGATACGTTCATCGCCGGGGGCGAGCACACGCCCACCTGGTGGGATTTCCGCCCGCACCTGGAGGCAGGCGCCTACGATATCGTCCAGCCCGACGCGCTGTTGGGCGGCAACCACGGGATCCTGGGCCTCCGCCGCATCGCCGCCTTGGCCGATGCGTACGGGCGGCTCATCGTGCCCCACGTCCTGAGCCTGGCGGGCTCGGGCATGGGCCTGGCCGCCACGCTACAGGCCATGGCCACCGTGGCCAACTGCCCCTTGGTGGAATACCCCTACGACCCGCCCGCCCACACCCCGGCAGAGGCCCAGGCCATCCTCAAGGAGCCCCTCCTCGCGGCGGCGGACGGCACGATCACCCTCCCGGAACGCCCCGGCATCGGCGTAGAGCCCGACGAGGAGCGGCTGGTAGTGGTCGCCTAGCGCAAAGAGAGACAGGATTACAGGATTTGCCGGACAGGATTTGCAGGATTGGCCCTGATGCAAGACCTTTTTTACAGGGCCAAACCTGTGAATCCTGTCTTGTGAATCCTGTGAATCCTGTCTCTCTTCTCTCCCTTGCACCCCAAGCGGCGCGCCCGGCCCTACACCTCGATCCCGAACACTTGGCGCACCACATAGCCGATGCCAAAGGAGGCCAGCGCCACGCCAAAGGAGATCAGGACCATCTCGGTGAAACGTCGGCGGAAATTCACCCCCTGCGCGACCGAGGTATAGTAGGAGAAGAACAGGATGATCCCCACCGCGAACACGAGCGTCAACGCCAGCGCCAGCATATAGTTCCCAACGATCAGATACGGCGCGATGAGGATCGCCACAGTGGTGATGTAGGTCAACCCGGTGTACAGCGCCGCCCGGCCGGGATCCACGTCCCCGCCCTCCGACTTGGTGGATAGGTACTCGGAGGCGGCCATGGAGAACGAGGCCGCAATCCCGGTGATCAGGCCGGTCATGCCGATGAGCCGCGTGTTCTGGAGCGCCAGGGTGAGGCCGGCGAGCATGCCGGTGAGCTCCACGAGGGCGTCGTTCAGGCCCAGGACGACCGAGCCGACGTATTTCAGCCGCTCCTCATCGATCATCTCGATGAGTTCCTCTTCGTGCCGGTCCTCGTCCTCCACGATGCGCTTGGCCGTGGGGATGTCGTGGGAGATCTGCTCGTAGACGACCTGGGCCTGCTCCTCGCCCTGCTCCATCAGCCGGATGCCAAAGGTCAGCCCGAGCACCCGGGAGATGGCGACGTAGCGGCTCACCTTGCCCCGATCGGGCTCCACGTCCTGATCGGTGTATTGCTTCCAAAAGCCGTAATGCTGCCGCTCCTCCTCGGCGATGCGGTTCAGGACCTCGCGGTTGTGGGGATCGGCAGTGGCCTCGGCGAGGCGGCGGTAGATGTGGTACTCGGTGATCTCGTTCCGCTGCGAGCGGAGGAGGGCCTCCATCGCGGTCGCGGGGGCCTCTGCGCCGCCGGCCCCGGGGCCCGTGTCGGGTCTCTGTCCATCCGAATCCATCGCGTCGCGTTCCCTTCTAGCTGCAGCCGGCCCGGGAAGGCGGTGGGGCAAGGGAGGTAGAGGGCGGCCGGTATCGGTTGACCTCACGGGAACGGTACGCGAGAGCGGTGAGGTTGTCAACAGCGTGGAACGTCCATGGCGGAGGAAGACGACGCCAAATGGCCCGGCCTCTCGCTCTCCCTGCCGATGCGCGGGATGGAAGATGAGGAGGCGCCCGAGCATACTCGGAACGACCTTCAGGAGACGTTCTGATGCCAGGGCCAGGACAAGTGGTGCTCCTCGCTTCCCGCAGAGCGACCTGACCGAGGGCAGAATACCTGCAAGAACCGCTGCGACAGGCGGCCTTTCAGATAGCCAGAGGCTCAAAGGGCGGATTGGTCAAGGCGTACGCAACACCAGTTCACCGCGCGCCTGGCTTCTCTAGCGTCGGTCGCGTTCAAGCGTCTCGATGACGGCATCCAGGGCAGCCAGTTTGTCATCGGTCCCAAGGCGGCGTTTCTCGTACTCTATCAGCCGCTCCAGCCTCTCGACGTCCCCATCCAGAAGCGACTTGGCATAGCGACACCGTTCCTGTATAGGGTCCAGGATCTCCGGCAACAGTGGCCGTCTCGGGGGTTGCCTCGCATCGTTCGCTGTCTTGGCGTTTCCTCCAGCGATCCAGCCAAGGAACCGTTGCAGCCAGGTCG
>JAAZBQ010000811.1 GCA_012513725.1 Chloroflexota bacterium | reverse complement strand
GGAGGCCCGCACCAAGGCCACCGAGGCCGGCGTGGATCTGGCCCTGAGCCGCCAGGACATGCGCACCTTTTCCCTGCCCGAGCGGGTGGACCTGGCCACCTGCCTGTACGACAGCCTGAACTATATGCTCACCTCCGACGATCTCCTGGCCGTCTTCCGGCGGGTGTACGCGGCCCTGGAGCCCGGGGGCCTGTTCCTCTTTGACATGAACACGGCCTATGCCCTCGCCGTGCTGTGGGACGACGAGGTGCATCTCTCCGACGATGAGGACATGACCGTGATCTTTGACTCCCAGTACGAGGAGCAGCGCCAGCGCGTCACCGTGCGAGCCACGGTGTTCGAGCGCCAGGGCGCCCTGTACCGCAAGATCCAGGAAGAGCATACCGAGCAGGCCTACCCACCGGAGCAGGTGGCCACCCTGCTCACCGACGCCGGCTTTGGCGTCGAAGCCCACTATGACTGCTTTTCGTTTGTCCGTGCCTATGACGAGTCGTACCGTATCATGTGGGCGGCGCGCAAGCCCTCAGCCGCCACGCCGGCAGAGGAGTAGGGCCGAACGCCCCAAGGCGAGAAGCAATCGCCCCGGCCGAGATGCGGCCGGGGCGGTTGACTGCGCAAGCGCTGGGCGCCTCAGTGGGGCACGTGCAGCACCCGGCCGCGCGCGGCCAGGGCGGCCTCGGCGATCGCCTCGCCCAGGGTCGGGTGCGGGTGGATGGTCGCCTCGACCTCGTCCAGCGTGGCTTCCAGCGTCAGCGCCATCGTGCCCTCCAGGATGAGGTCCGAGGCGTGGGGGCCCACGACGTGGACGCCGAGGACGGCGTCGTTTGCCCGATCGGCGATCACCTTCACGAACCCCTCGGTATCGCCATAGGCCACCGCCTTGCCGTTGTTCGCCAGGGCAAAGGTGCCGGTGATCACGTCGTGCCCCGCGGCGCGGGCCTGCTCCTCCGTCAGGCCGACCCCGGCGGCCTCCGGGAGGGTAAAGATGCAGTTCGGCACCGCCGTATAGTCCATCCGCGCGGGGCGCCCCAGGGCGTCCTCCACGGCCACCATCCCCTGGTGCGAGGCCACGTGGGCCAGCATGGGGCCCTCGGCGGCCACATCCCCGATGGCGTACACGCCGGGCACCGCCGTGCGCATCCGGTCGTCGACGGCGATCCCCGCCCGGGTGGGCTTGAGCCCCAGCGCCTCGAGGCCCAGGTCCTCGACGTTCGGGCTGCGGCCGATGGCCGAGAGGACCGTGGCCACCTCCACCGAGCGCTCGCCCTCGGGCGTGGTCATCGCCACGCGGCAGCCCTCGGCGCCGTGCTCGACCGCCGTCACCCGGGTGGAGGTCAGGATCTCCACGCCGCGCCGCTCGAGGCTCCACGCCAGCCCCTCGCCGACCGAGTGGTCCATCAGCGGCGCAATCCGCGGCAGCATCTCGACCAGCGTCACGTCGACGCCCATCTCGCAAAAGATGCTGGCGAACTCGAGCCCGATGGCCCCCGCCCCGATGATGCAGATGCTCTCCGGCAGCGCCTCCAGGTTTAGGGCGCCCCAGT
>JAAZBQ010000120.1 GCA_012513725.1 Chloroflexota bacterium | reverse complement strand
GTGATCCCCCGGCGGCAGGCCACGGCGCCCTCTGGAGACGGGGTGGGCGCCACGGTGGCGTCCGGCGCGGCCATCGTGGCGGGCGCGGCGATCTGTAGTCCGGTGGGAGTAGGGCCCACCGCCGTGTCCGCCGGCTGCGTGGGAGTGTGCTCAGGGCCGTCGACGGCTGCGATGGTCGGCGCGGTGGCGTCCACGGCGACCGTTGGTTCGCCGGCAGCCGGTGCCGCCTCTACAGGCGTGGCGCCGTTGGCGGTTGCAGCAGCCGCGTTCGCCAGGGAGCGAAGCAGCACTGCCGGTCCGCCAAAGACGAGGAGCGCGATGGACCCGTACCGCAGGAATCCGCGCCGGGTCACCGCCGCCGTGCTCGGGCGCAGGGCGGGGCGAGCCGCCGGCTTGGCTATGCCAAGTTGCTTGCGGGTCGTGCAGGCGATCCACTCGCGGTGCATCACCAAATGCCCCAACACGCCCGCCATCATTGCCAGGCTGCTGAAGACGTGTATCCGGTCCCACAGCAGCATGCTGACGCCCAGCACGGTGGGCGACCGGGTGGGCAAAAGAAACGCCAGACCGCTAACCGCGCTCGCGCCCAGGGCGATGGCGATCACCACGTCGACCCAGTAGTTGATGGTGGTCTTTTTCACTCGTACTCCTCCGACATCCTCTGTCCGCGTCGCCCCTGGGCCGGTACGTTGTCTGTGCCCATCGGGCGCAGTGGGGGCAGGCGGACGGCCACTATGTTCAGGAGCACGATAGCAGAGGACTGTCGAGGAGTTTGGGAGGAATTACGGGGCTTTCGTGAGGAGGGCGCGACGGGCGCCCGCCCTGGTCGCCGGAGACGGCAGTGTGGCCCAGGGCAGGCGCCATCGCATCCGGATGGCTAGTCGGTCTGAGTGGCGATCCCATCGGCCACCACCCGGGCCGGCATCAGGCGGGCGCCGGCGGCGGCGAGGGCCTCTCGCACGCCAGGCAGCGCGTCGGGGTCCGCCAGCGAGATCAGGCAGCCGCCCCCGCCCGCCCCACAGATCTTGCTGGCATGGGCGCCCGCCCGGGCGGCGGCTGCCATGATTGCCTCGATCTTGGCCGTCGAGACCCCCTCGGCCAGTCCGCGGCGCAGTTGCCACTCGCGGTCCACGAGCAGGGCCAGTTCGGTCATGTCGCCCGCCAGGAGCGCGCTCCGCATCGCCGCGGCGATCTCCTTGATCTCGCGGATGCGGGCCACCGTGTCGCCCTCGCGCTCGATGTAGCGCCGCAGCATGGCCCAGTTGGTCACCGCGGAAGAGTGCGGGATCTCGGTATACGAGACGACCAGCCGCTCGTTCAGCGCCTCGACGAGGGAGGGGCGCCCCGCGCCCCCGGAGAGGCTCTCCAGCTGCCAACCATCGATGCCAAAGGCGATGGCGCACACCCCGCCGAACATCGGCGGAAAGTAGTCCTGCTTGCCGGTGGGAATGCCGATGACCTGCGCCTCGATGTTGGCGCCCACGTCGATGATCTCCGCCGGCGACAGCCCCTTGTCGCTGACGGTGTTCAGGCAGGCCGAGAGGGCCATCAGGAGCGCCGAGGAGGCGCCCAGCCCCGATCCCTGGGGGGCATCGCTGTGCAGGGTGATGTTGAGCCCCATCGGCGGCCGATAGTAGGCCAGCGCCCGACGCACGAGGGCCAGCGGCGTGCCCATGGCCATGCCGGTGAGGGACGGGATCTCCTCGATGACGTCCAGGTCCAGCGAGTGGATGCGATAGTGCCCGTCCTGGCGGGTCTCCACGGTGGCGGTGGCCATCACGTCGATGGCGGCGTTCACCGTGAGGCCGCCATCCTCAAAGATGTAGAGCGGGTAGACGTCCAGCGTGCCGCCGGCCAGGTCGATGCGCATGGGCGCGTTGGCCGTGATCTTCATGGCAGACTCCTTTGCGGGCCTCCGGGTAGGATGTGGCGCATCGGTGCCCCAGCCGCGCTGCCTCCCGGCAGCCTACAGCGCGACATCGGGCGGGGCAAGGTGAAACCGAGTATAGCCGGTCAGGTCAAAGGGCGACGTCGTCCGGGCCCACGGCACGCCCATTTCGGAAAAGAGCGCCCGCCGCTGGCCGGCCTCCTGGACGATGTCGTTGATCCCCACGATCTCGGTGCTCTCGTCGCCCTCGGGCAGTGGTGCCACCCGCAGGGCGTCCGCCGGCAGGCGCGGGATGGCCCGGGCCGATTCGTACGCGCCGTTGGAAAAGAGCACGTGGCCGCGGGTGTCCTCGATGGTCACCCGCGGGCGCTCGCCGGTCTCCAGGCACT
>JAAZBQ010000810.1 GCA_012513725.1 Chloroflexota bacterium | reverse complement strand
TGTGGCGCTCGCCGGGGTCGGCGCGTAGGTCGTAGAGTTCGCCGTCCGGCTGGTCCAGGTAGTGAACCGCCTTCCACTCCCGCGAGCGCACCATGGTCATCATCGCGGTGCCCGTCAGGATCCCATCCCGGGCCTGCTCGGCGAACACGTACTCGCGTCCGGCCCCCGCGTCTTCGCGGTCGGCCGCCGCGTCGTCCGGCGCCCCAGCGAGCGCCGGCAGGAGGGACTCTGCCTCCCAATGCGCCGGCGGCTCGAGCCCCGCCAGCTCCAGGAGGGCGGGGGCCAGGTCCATCTGCTGAAAGAGCCCGTCCACGCTCCGCCCTCCGGCAAAGCGCCCCGGCGCCCAGACGATCAGTGGCACCCGGGTGATGATGTCGTACATCGTCCATTTCTGGATGTGCCCGTGGTCGCCGAGGCAGTCGCCGTGGTCGGAGGTAAAGACCACCACGGCGTTCTCCAGGTATCCCTGCCGCTCGAGCGCCGCCAGGACGTTGCCCACCTGCTCGTCGATCATCGTGACGTTGGCCAAATAGTGGGCGCGGAGGCGGTGCAGTTCCTCGCGGGTGGGATTCTCGTGCCAGGCGATGGAGTCGTGGTCCACCTGGGTATTGTGCCGGCGGAGCTCCCGCTGGGCGGCGGGCTGCGCGGCGAGCTCCTCCTCGGTCACCTCGGGCAGGGGCAGTTCGCGGTCCAGGTAGGGCGCCAGGTGGCGCGGCACGGGGTCATAGGGTGGGTGCGGGCCGGGAAAGCCGATCTGGAGAAAGAGGGGTTGGGTCACCGGCTTTTGCTCGATCCACCAGGCCGCCAGGTTGCCGACGAACACGTCCGACTGGGTGTCCTCGGGGAGGTCCCACGTAAAGGCGCCCAGGCGCCGGCCATAGTCATCCCGCTGCCGGTACAACTCGCGCTGCTGCTTGACCAGGCCGCGGGCCTGCAGGGCCATGTCCCAGCGGTCGAAAAAGTAGCGCCCCTCGAGATAGCGGTCCTTGTTCTCTACCACGAACCGCTCGTGAAAGCCCAACGGCGTCTCGAACGGGTAGGTGTGCATCTTGCCCACGTTCACACAGTGGTAGCCCGCCGCGGCGAGGTCCTCCACCCAGGAATAGTGCCAGACGTCGGCATTCTTGTAGACGCCGGTGGTGTGGGGATAGTATCCGGTGAACAGGCTGGCGCGGGCCGGCGCGCACGAGGCGGCGGTGACGAACGTGTTGGTGAACACCGTCCCCTCGCGGGCCAGGCGGTCCAGGTGGGGCGTATCCACGTACGGGAACCCCAGCGCGCGGATGGTGTCGTAGCGCTGCTGGTCGGTCATGATCAGGATGATGTTCGGGCGGGCATCGGGCATGGCGGACCTCCTGGTGTGGTCGGCTTGTCGCCCGGGAGTATAGTCAAACGGCGCGATGGGATACAGGCCGACCGACCGCCGCTTTACCGGATGCGCCGGTTCTGCTAATCTCGGGCCGGGTGGATGCCGTGAGCGCGTGAGGAGTGGGCCGATGGAGCATGTTGCCGTGGTGACGGGGGCGGATCGCGGGCTGGGGTTGGCGCTGACCACCGGCTTGTTGGAGCGCGGCTGGCGGGTGTTCGCCGGCCAGTACATGCCCGAGTGGCCGGCGCTGGGGGCCCTGGCCCGGCAGCAGCCCCAGCGCCTGGGGATCGTGGGGCTGGACGTGGCCTCGACGAGCGCCGTCCGCGCCGCGGCGCGCTATGTGGCCGCCGCCGCCGATCATGTGGACCTCCTGATCAACAACGCCGGGGTGATCTCGCCCACCAACGCCCGAGATATCCGCGAGCCGCAGAACTATGAGGAGATGGAGCGCCTGTACGACGTGAACGCCCTGGGCCCCCTGCGCGTCGTGGAGGCCTTTTTGCCGCTGATGGACCTCGGCGCCATGAAGCGGCTGTGCTTTGTCTCCTCAGAGGCGGGCAGCATCACCAACTGCCGGCGTACCTCCTGGTACGGCTACTGCATGTCCAAGGCGGCGCTGAACATGGGGGTCCGCATCCTGTTCAACGATCTGCGCCGCGAGGGCTACTCGTTCCGGCTGTATCACCCCGGCTGGATGCGCACCTACATGAGCGGCGCCAAGAGCACCCGGGCCGATCTGGAGCCCGAGGAGGCCGCCGGCCCGGCGCT
>JAAZBQ010000809.1 GCA_012513725.1 Chloroflexota bacterium | reverse complement strand
CCTCCTCGATTCGCGCCTCATCATCCTCTGGGGCATGAACCCGGCCGAGACGATCATGGGCCCCAACACGCCCTATTGGATCGCCGAAGCCCGCGACCGCGGGGCGCGGGTGGTCCTGATCGATCCCCGCTACACCGACTCGGGGGTCCTGGCCGACCAGTGGATCCCCATTCGCCCGGGCACTGACGCGGCGCTGGCCGCGGCCATGGCCCACGTGCTGGAGCGCGAGGGGCTGGTCGATCGGTCCTTCCTCGCCCGCTATACTGCCGGGTACGACGCCTACCGCGACTATGTGCTGGGGACCTCAGACGGGGTGCCCAAGACGCCGGCCTGGGCAGCGGCGATCACCGGGATCCCGGAGGAGACGATTGCGGGCCTCGCCCGCGAGTACGCCACCGTCAAGCCCGCCGCGCTCCTGCCCGGTTGGGCTCCGCAACGGGGGCTGTACGGAGAGCAAGCGCCCCGGGCCTGTATCACGCTGGCCTGCATGACCGGCAACCTGGGCCTGCGCGGGGGCGGCGAGGCCTCCGTCGGCACCCGCTGGGGGACAGGACCCCTCGGCACGCTGCCCCCTGGCCCCCACACACCGGCTCGTCTCCTCCCCAAGTGGACCTGGGCGGCAGAGATGAGCACTCCGACCTTCTCGCCGGCGGTGCATCTGGCCTACGTCGTGGGCACGAACCTCATCAACCGCAGCCCGAACACCGACCTGAACGCCCGGGTGCTCGCGGGGTTGGATCACGTCGTGGTGCAGGATCCTTTCCTCACCCCCACGGCCCGGCTGGCCGACGTGGTCTTGCCGGTCTGCACGGATCTCGAGCGCTCCGACCTGGTCGGCGCCTGGGGCCACGACGGCTACCTGTTCCACAGTCAGCAGGCGCTGCCCCCGGCCGCCGAGACCCGCACCGATTACTGGATCTTTGCCCAACTGGCCGAGCGGCTGGGGTGGGGCGATGCGTACACCCAGGGGCGCACCGAGGGCGAGTGGCTCGAGGCGCTCCTCGCCGAGTCGGGCCTGGATGCCGAGCCCTTGCACCGCGACGGCATACTGCGGGAGCGCCACGCGCCCCGGGTGGCGCTGGCCGAGTTTCGCGCCGACCCCGAGGGCCACCCGTTGCGCACGCCCTCGGGCCGGGTGGAGATCCGCTCGGCCCAGGCCGAGGCATGCGGGCTGCCCGCTGTGCCGGCGTATGTGCCGGTGGAGCGGGAGCCCCGCGAACGGGACTATCCGCTGGCGCTCATCACGCCCCACTCCAAGCAGCGCTCCCATTCGTGCCTGCACACCAACCCGTGGCTCCGGGCGATAGAGCCCCACGCCGCGTGGCTCAACCCCGCCGATGCCCGGGAGCGCGGGATCGCCGACGGCGACCGGATCGAGGTTTCCAGCGCCGACGGCGTCGTGCGGCTGAGCGCCCGGGTCACCAACAGGATCATGCCGGGGGTGGTGTGCATCTACCAGGGCGCCTGGTACCGGCCGGGCGAGGACGGGGTGGACGATGGCGGGTGTGCCAACGTCCTGACGCCCTCTCGGCAGACGCCCTCCGGCGGTCCCAGCACGCACACCGCCTGGGTAGAGGCGCGGAGGGTGGCGCCATGAGGGGCATGGTGTTCACCGTCGACCTGGGTCGCTGCGTGGGGTGCCACGCCTGCCGGATCGCCTGCAAGGATCGCGCCGACCTTCCCGACGACGTCGACGTGCTGTGCATCCTCGTCGAGGAGGGGGGCGCATACCCGGCCCCGACCCTGCGGTACCGGGTGAGCCACTGCTTCCACTGCGCGGACGCCCCCTGCGTGGCGGCCTGCGCCGAGGGCGCCCTGGTGCAGCGTGACGACGGTCTTGTGACGCTGGATGCCGAGCGTTGCACCGGCTGCGGGGGATGCCTCACCGCCTGCCCGTTCGACGCCATCGTGCTGGGGCCGGGAGGAGAACCTCACAAGTGCGACGGCTGCGCCGACGAGACGGCCCAAGGCCAGGCCCCCACCTGCGTGCGGGCCTGTCCGCTGCGCGCGCTGGGGTACGAGGCGGAGGGTGCGGCCGCGCCGCCCCCCGGTCGTGCGCTGGAGGAGGACATCCTCGGGGGCGATGCTCTTCCGCGGGTTAAGTACTGGCTGCGGGCGGATGATGGCAAGGAGGCGTGAACGGGGCCCCGCGGCCCTGCCTGGTACACCGCGCCAGATTGGCAGGACGAACTAGTCTCCCCCACCGTTGGTGGACGGGGCTGACGCATTAGGGTGATGCCGCGCACACGCGATATGGGGCAGCTCTTGCGCCCCGTGCGGTGCGCTCGCAAGAGGCTTGATCGTCCTCAAAGATGTCGCGCGCTCCGCGCCGCCCCCCGACCTACCTACACCCACACCACCATCACTACGGTACCACCGGCGGTACCCCAGTGCCACGTTGGCGCACGCGCATGAGCATGGTTGCGGCGCGACACGCCGCTGCCGGCCACATGGCGGTGAACAACAGGTGTACGTTTGGTCGCAGTTCCCTTGCACATAGTCAGTCAGTCGATGCACTTGCCCGCCTGGTTACGGGTCGCTTCTTATCAGGTCGTGTTGGTGTTCTCGCTGTTTTTGGTGGTGG
>JAAZBQ010000808.1 GCA_012513725.1 Chloroflexota bacterium | reverse complement strand
GCTGGTGGGGGAGTCGGGCTGCGGCAAGACGACCACGGGCCGCTGCCTGAACCGGCTCATCGAGCCGTCCGGTGGAGAGATCCTGTTCCATGACGGCAAGGGCCAGCAGGTGCCGGTGCACGATCTGGACGCCGAGGGGCTCAAAGCCTACCGCCGGAACATCCAGATCATCTTCCAGGATCCCTACTCTTCTCTGGACCCGCGGATGAGCGTGTTCGACATCGTCGCCGAACCGCTGCTCATTCACAGGGTGGCTGAGGGGCAGGAGCTCGAGGACCGGGTGGTGAGCCTGCTCAAGGCGGTGGGGTTGCAGGCGCAGCACCTTCGCCGCTACCCGCACGCGTTCTCGGGTGGGCAGCGGCAGCGAATCGGTGTCGCCCGGGCGCTGGCGCTGGAGCCCGAGATGATCATCTGTGACGAGCCGGTTTCGGCGCTGGACGTATCGATCCAGGCCCAGGTGCTGAACATCCTGACCGAACTGCAGGAGCAGCACGATCTCACCTACCTGTTTATCTCCCACGACCTCTCGGTGGTGCAACACATCTCCGATCGGGTGGCGGTGATGTACGTGGGCAAGATGGCGGAGCTGGCCCCGACGCGGGAGCTGTTCGAGGCGCCCCTGCACCCGTACACCGAGGCGCTCATGTCGGCGGTGCCCCGTCCCGATCCCCGGGCCCGGCGCAAGCGCATTCTCCTGGAGGGGGATGTCGCCAACCCCGCCGATCCGCCCAGTGGCTGCTACTTTCACCCGCGCTGTCGGTATGCCCGCGAGCGCTGCTCGCAGGAGGAGCCGGTCATGCGTGAGGTGCAGCCGGGCCACTATGTCAGTTGTCACTTTGCCGAGGAACTCCGCCTGCAGAGCCTGGACGCTGGGGCATGATGCGGGCACCCGGGGCGGGCGGCGGCCCCACCGCCGCGCGTCGAGTGGGTGGAGTGGCGCTGGCGGTTCTGATGGTGCTTGTCTCTGCTGCGCTCGGCGCCGTGGCCCTGAATCAGACCTATGAGGCGATGCGGCTCCTGGCCGTGATGCTGGTGCCCCTGGGTTCCCTGACGACGGCCGGGTGGCTGCGCGTGGTGACGGCCATCCCCCGGGTGCTCCTCGTGGTGTTTCTGCTGGGCTGGCTGGGCGCCGTGATGGCCTGGATGCACTACTATGTCCGGCGCGCGGCAGACATCAGCCGGCTATGGGCGCTCTTTTCGAGGACGACGCTGGTCGAGTTGGGCATCCTGGCCCTGGCCACCCTTATCCGGCTGGGCCTGGCGCGCCTTGGGTAGCGTTCCCCTTCCCGGAGGCTGCTGGCGCTGCCGCAGCGCAGGCCTCCGGGAAGGTTCCAGAGCGACTCTACATCCGTGAGCCCTCTCGGAGTTGGCCTGTCCTAGGGAGGGCGCGCTCCGCGCCGCCCCCCGACCTACCCACACCCACACCACCATCACTACGCTACCACCGGCGGTACCCCAGTGCCACGTTGGCGCACGCGCATGAGCATGGTTGCGGCGCGACACGCCGCTGCCGGCCACATGGCGATGAACAACAGGTGTACGTTTGGTCGCAGTTCCCTTGCACATAGTCAGTCAGTCGATGCACTTGCCCGCCTGGTTACGGGTCGCTTCTTATCAGGTCGTGTTGGTGTTCTCGCTGTTTTTGGTGGTGG
>JAAZBQ010000807.1 GCA_012513725.1 Chloroflexota bacterium | reverse complement strand
CCGCCCACCCGAAAGGAGCACCCATGTCCGAGCACATCACCCACTATGCCGTCTGTGACGACTGCCTGCGCCTGATGAGCCGGATGGCCGAGATCCACCCCGCCCTCCAGGCGGCCGCCCGCGACCACCGGGACATCGCCCGGCTCGGGTCGGTCACCCGCTCCACCGACTCGTTCAACCCCCAACTCCTCCAGCGGCTCCGCGACGGCTGGGAGGGCCGCCGGCCGGAGGAGAACCTGGAGCAGAAACTGGCCTACTCCCTCGGCACCCTCCTCCATCGCGCCGCCGACCGCACGATGAAGCCCGTCTTCCGGGACCTCGGCGCCGGCGACGCCCAGGACCCCACCGACGTCAGCGTCTACCACGACGTGTTCCTGTTCCGGGAGGTCTACCAGGGGGGCACGGAGCTGCCCTACTCCCCCACCATGTTCGGCGAGGAAACCGCGTTCGAGGAGACCTTTCGCGTCCTCGTCCAGCGGGCGCTCCTGGCCATGCACACCTTTATCCCCGACCGGACCGATCCGGAGGGCTGGCTGGACCGCCTCTTCCGGCTCCGCCAGGACTTTTATGTCGAGATCAAGCGCTACGCCCAGGCCTACCACTCCCCGGACCCCGCCAAGTACCAGGCCTACATCGTGGACGCCGGGTTCTATGACCCTGAGGACGCTCTGATCCGCCTGGCCCGGGCGATCCAGAACGGCGAGGCCGTGACCGACGGCGCAGTGGCGGCCGCGGTCGACGCGGCGGCGCCCCGCACGCAGTACGCCGAGGCGCTGCAGCGGGGCATGGGCTACCTGCGGGCGGCCAACCGGTTCTTCGGGCGGGAGATCAGCCTGGAGGAAGCCAAGACCGCCTGGAACATCGGCGTCCCCGACCACTGAACGCGAACGCCTGCCGGTTACTTACCCATCCGGGCGTCGAGCATCACGCCCTTGCCACGAGGAGGCACCATGCGAATCACTGAGGTCGTCGTCACCAAGCTGCACTCCAAGCGCCAGCGGGCCATCCGCAACGGCCTGTATACCTACTCTGAATCGGGCTCTGCCCTCGTCCGGGTCCGCACCGACGACGGCGTGGAGGGGATCGGCTGGGCCAACGGCCACTCGGGCGCCCACCACGTCATCTATGAGGCGGCCCGGGCCCTGGCCCCCCACGCCGTGGGGTTGGACGCCGTCGACACCGAGTGCCTGTGGGAGCGCATGTTCCAGCCCAAGCTCTTCGGGCGGCGGGGGCTGACGCTGCGGGCCATGGCCGCCATCGACAACGCCATGTGGGATGCGGCGGGCAAGTCCCTGGGGTTGCCCCTGTACAAGATGCTGGGCGGCTTTCGGCGGCGGGTGCCGGCCTACATCGCCGGCGGCTACTATATGGAGGACAAGGGCCTGGACGGCCTCGCCGAGGAGATGCGCGCCAAGGTGGCCATCGGGGCCAAGTACGTCAAGATGAAGATCGGTGGCGCGCCCATGCGCGAGGACGCCGAGCGGGTGCGGGTGGTGCGCGAGGCCGTCGGCGAGGATATCGAGGTGATGGTGGACGCCAACAACGCCTACTCGCCCCTGGAGGCGATCCGGATCGCCCGGCTGCTGGAGCCCTACCGCCCCTACTGGTTCGAGGAGCCGGTGCACGCCGAGGATTACGAGGGGCTGGCCAAGGTGCGGGCGGGGACCTCCATCCCCATCGCCACCGGAGAGAACGAGTACACCCGCTACGGGTTCCGGGACCTCATCGCCTGCGGCGGGGCCGACTTTTTGCAGGCCGACGCCACGGTGATGGGCGGCATCACCGAATGGCGACACGTCGCCTCGCTGGCCTCCGCCCACCGGCTGCCCATGGCCCCCCACGGCTCGGCGCTGCTCCACGTGCACCTGGTGGCCGGGGTCTCCAACGGCCTGATCGTGGAGAGCGGCATGCCCGACCTCAAGGATCGGGCCAAGGGCATGTTCCTGGAATCTCTGACCCTGGACTCCGACGGCCTGATGACCGCGCCGGACAAGCCGGGAATCGGCGTGACCCTGAACGAGGAGTGGGTGCAGGCGCATACTGTGGAGTGATAGGACCCGTTGTGTTCTGATGTGTTGCATCTCGATGCCGCGACTATAGCGTTGTCCCGAGATAGTGAGGCAAGCGGGGCGTCTCATGTGGGCCGACGGAGCACCTTGGCCGCTCCCGGGGGCTCGACTCTATACACGATGTGATACGACCGAACTCTGCGCGGGCGCCCTCAGCGCGCCCGCGCAGCCTGCTACGCCCTCCTGTATCAGCGCCATAATCTCCCTCGGGGATCCACTCGGATCCCTTTCATGCGAGACGATCGTAGCTCGCTGGTGAACCTGGATCACTCGCGGAGGGCACCATGCACCGGCTGGATGTACCGGGACCTCGCGGCGTTGT
>JAAZBQ010000806.1 GCA_012513725.1 Chloroflexota bacterium | reverse complement strand
TCCTGGGCGGCGGCGTCCACCTTGGGCCACAGGCAGTGGTGGACGCTCCCGTGGGCGTCGGGGTGCACCTCGCGGACCAGGTTCTGGTACATCACCTCGCTGACAAAGGGCGTGAACGGCGCCAGGAGCCCGCCCAGCTTGACCAGGATGTGGTACAGCGTGGCATAGGCGGTGTTCTTGTCCGCGTCGTGCTCGCTCTTCCAGAAGCGGCGCCGGCTGCGGCGGACGTACCAGTTCGTCAGGTCATCCAGAAGCCCCTCGACGGCCAGCGTCGCCGCATAGGCATCGGAATCCTCGAGCGCCGCGGTGACGCGGCCCACCACGTCGTTCAGGCGGGCCAGGATCCAGCGGTCTAGGGCGTTGGTCGACTGGGGCGTGGGTCCCTCCGGCCGGTCGGGGTCGAACCCCTCCGTCGGAGGCGTCCAGCCATCCAGCCGGGCATAGGTGACCAGGAACGAGTACACGTTCCATAGGGGGATGAGGAACTGCCGGCGGACCTCGTCGGCGCGATTGTAGCCGAACAGGAGGTTGTTCTCCGGCTTGTGCGCGCAGAACAGCCAGCGCATCACGTCGACGCCCATGGTGTCGGCGGCGTCGTTGAACTCGATGGCGTTCCCGGCGCTCTTGTGCATCGGCCGGCCGTCCTCGGCAAAGAGGGTGGCATAGCCAAAGTTCTCCAGGAACGGCGGGCTGTTGTCGATCACCGTCGCCATGGCCAGGAGGCTGTAGAACCAGTTGCGGAACTGGCCGGGGAACGACTCGCTGATCCAATCCGCCGGGTACCACTCCCGCCAGTAGTCCGGGTCTTGTCGGTAGCGGAGGGTGCTAAAGGGCACGATGCCGGCATCCAGCCAGGGGTTGCCCACGTCGGGCACGCGGCTCATCCGCTCGCCACACTGGGGGCAGGCGATCTTGATCGCGTCGATGTAGGGGCGGTGGGGGGTGTGGCCGGAGAACTCGGCCCAGCCGGCCACCGCGCGCTCCTGCAACTCCACCTCGTCGCCGATCACCTCGAAATGATCGCAGGCGTCGCACGTCCAGAAGGGCAGCGCCAGGCCCCAGTAGCGCTTTTTGGAGATCATCCAGTCGTGCATGTTGCGCAGCCAGTCCAACTCGCGCTCCAGCCCAAAGGAGGGGATCCAGCGGATCTTTTTAGTGACCTCCATCATGTCGTAGCGCAGCTCGTCCATGCGGATGAACCACTCGTCGACCAGACGAAAGACGAGCTCCGTCTTGCAGCGCCAGCAGATGGGGTAGCGGTGGGTATAGTCCTCCACGTGGTAGAGGATCCCCTTGTCGCGCAGGTTGTCAAAGATCGGCTCGCGCACGTCGCCGACGTCCATGCCGGTGAGCCAGCCAAAGCCCTCGACGAAGCGCCCCTCCTCATCCAGCGGCGCGACGATCGGCAGGCCGTGCTCCTTGCCCAAAAGAAAGTCCTCGGCGCCGCAGCCGGGCGCAATGTGGACGATCCCCGTGCCTTCGTCCTCCCCCACGGCATCCCACAGGATGACCCGGTGGGATGCGGCGGCGGAGCCCTCGGCGCTCTGGGCCAGTTCCTTCACCGCGGTGTGGCCGCCGGGCTCCTGCTCGGCGGGGAGGTCGTCAAAGGGGCCGTCGTAGGTCCAGCCCTCCATCGCGGCGCCCTGTAGCTCCTCGAGCACCTCGTAGGGCCCCTGGAGCATGTGCGTGGTCCCCTTGGAGAGGTACAGGGTCTCGCCCCCGTTGCGCACCTTGACGTAGGTGAGCTCGGGCCCCACGGCGGCGGCGACGTTCGAGGTGAGAGTCCAGGGGGTGGTGGTCCACACCAGGAGGGACTCACCCGGGCGCCCGCGCAGGGGGAAACGGACCGTCACGGAGGGATGGGTGAGCTCCGCATAGCCGTCGGTGACGATCTCGTGCTGGCTGATGCCGGTGGCGCAGCGCGGGCACCAGGGCATCACGTCGGCCCCGCGATAGAGCCAGCCCTTCTCCCAGCACTTTTTCAGGAACGTCCAGATCATGACGTTGTTCTCGGTGGAGAACGTGAAATAGGAGCCACCGATCTCCGGGAGCCCCAGGCGCCCGACGATCTGCTCGACGGTGCCGCTGACGGGCCCCTGCGGCCC
Source organism: Chloroflexota bacterium (assembly GCA_012513725.1). Taxonomy (GTDB): domain Bacteria; phylum Chloroflexota; class Anaerolineae; order UBA1429; family UBA1429; genus JAAZBQ01. The sequence goes on along the minus strand of JAAZBQ010000806.1, from coordinate 1,494 downwards.
CTCGAAGGTGATCACCTGGGAGGGGTCCTCGGCGAGGAGGTCGGCCAGCCAGCGCAGCCGGGCGGGGTCGTTCCAGTCCATCCAATAGCCCAGGCGAACGGACTGGTCGGTCTGCACGGCGGCGTAGCGCAGCACGCGCTCCTTGCACTTGCGGACAAAGCGGGCCAGGCCGTACTCCTCGATGTCCTTCTTGGAGGTAAAGCCCAGCTCCTTTTCCACCTCGACCTCGACCCACAGGCCCTGGCAGTCGAACCCGTTCTGGTAGCGCTGGCGGCGCCCGCGCATGGCCCAAAAGCGCTGCTGGAGGTCCTTGTAGGTGCGGCCCCAGCCATGGTGCACGCCCATGGGGTTGTTGGCCGTGATGGGCCCGTCGATGAACGACCACTTGGGCGCATCCTGGCGCAGCTCGCGCAGGCGCCCAAACGCGTCGGTGCGGCGCCACATGTCCAACACGTCGCGCTCCTGGGCGACGAAATCCACCTTGGAAGGCACTTCTCGGAAGGTCATCTCCTGCTCCTCTCGCCTGCTCGCTTCGGCCGCCTACTCGGGCAGCTCGATGCGGATGCGCTTGTTGATCTTGCCCTTTGATTCATAGCCGACGACGCGCACGGCGCCCACCTCGCGGGTGTTCGCTACGTGGGTGCCGCCATCGGCCTGCAGGTCCAGGCCGACGATCTCCACGGTGCGTACCTCGGTGATCCCCTCGGGGAGGAGGTTGATCTTGGTGCGGATGAGGTCCGGGATGCGGAACGCTTCCTCGCGGGGCAGGATGGCCACGCGGACGTCGCGCTCGGCGGTTACCTCGGCGTTCACCCGGGCCTCGATCTCGTCCACCAGGTCGCGCTCTAGCGACGCGAACTCGAAATCCATGCGCCCCCTGAGGGGCTCCATGTTGCCGCCGGTCACCTGGGCGCCATAGGCGCGCCACACCACACCGCAGAGGACGTGGAGGGCGGTGTGGGTGCGCATCAGCCGGTGGCGGCGCTCCCAGTCCAGCCGGCCCGTCACGGCATCCCCCACGGCGGGGAGGTCCCCCTGGACCGCGTGCCACACCTCGCCGCCCGCCCGGCGCACGCCGGTGATGGGGAGGGCGCGCCCGTCCACCAGCAGTTGGCCGAGGTCGCAGGGCTGGCCGCCGCCCGAGGGGTAGAACGCGGTGCGATCCAGGGCCACGGCGCCCTTGTCGGCGTCCACCGCCGTGACGGTGGCAGAGAACTCGCGCAGGTACGCATCGCGCTGGTAGAGTAGGTCGGTCATCGCGCCGCTCCTCCCAAGAAAGAAAAAAGGCCCTCGTCCATCAGGGACGAGAGCCACACATCTCCCGCGGTACCACCCTCGTTGCCCCGGGCGCGCTCGCGCGCAGCAGGGGCCGCTCGGTCGCCTACGGGATCACGCACCGCGCGTTCCGATAGGCGCGTCCGGGTAACGTCGGACGGGGACGGACAGGTCTACTCGGCGCGGGGCCTTTGGCCTGCCGGCTCGGGAGGGATTTTC
>JAAZBQ010000016.1 GCA_012513725.1 Chloroflexota bacterium | reverse complement strand
TCGTACGGCCGGCGGCCGGGCCACAGGTCGGCGTCGTTCCAGGCGTCCTCGCAGATCGAGATGCCCAGCATCTCGCCCCGGAAGGGGACCGGCCGCACCGCCTCGGCGGGGCCGAAATACCGCGACTCGTCGAACACGTCATACGTGGGGAGAAGGGACTTGTAGACGGTCGCCTCGATGCGTCCCCGGTAGGCCAGCACCGCGGCGTTCATCAGCGCCTTGCCGCTGGCGCCGCCGTTGGGCAAGGGCGCCCCGACGAGGATCCCGAGATCGGGATGCCGCGCCGAGTGCTCCACCACCCGGCGCAGTCCCTCCTCCACCGCGGCGACGAACCAACGCCGCTCGAGGAGGTCCTTGGGGGGATAGCCGACGAGGTACAGCTCCGGGAACACCACGAGCTCCGCGCCGGTGCCGGCCACCTCATCGACGGTCTCCAGGATCCGCCCCACCTGCCCCTCGACGTCGCCGACCAACGGGTTGTACTGCGCGACCGCGATCCTCACGCGTAACCTCCTGCCATGGGGAAACTCTACCACGGATGACACGGATACACGGATGGCACGGATGGGGAGAGGATGCCAGAACAGCCATCGATCTGCCGGATAGGTCGCTCCCGTGGGTTAGCGTGCCGATGGCAGATGGCTGCATCCCCTCTTTCTTCTATCCGTTTTATCCGTCCATCCGTGTCATCCGTGGTCAAGTCTTCTATTCCTCAGCCAAGAGGTACGCCGTCAGCAGGCGGATCGTGGCCTCCAGGCTGTCGGTGTGGGTGCGCTCGTAGCCGTGGGAGGCGTCCACGCCCGGGCCGATGAGGCCCACGCGCACGTCGCCGCCCGCTCGCAGATAAGCGCTGCCGTCCGAGCCATAGTGGGGGTAGGTGTCGATGCGGTAGGGGATGCCCTCCGCCTGGCAGAGGCCCGTCAGGCGCCGGCGCATGGCCAGGTCGTACGGCCCCGACGAATCCTTGGCGCAGATCCCCACCGAGTACTCGTCCGAGTTCTGGTGCTCGCCCGTCGTCGATGCGGCCATATCCACCACGATCAGTTCCTGGGCCTCCGGCGGGATGCCTACCGCCGCACCATGGCCGACCTCCTCGTAGTTTGACATAAAGATGTGGCAGGTTGCCGCCGGCTGCCGGCCCGCCGCCCGCAGGGCCAGGAGCGCGCCGTACGCCGCGGCCACGCCGGCCTTGTCATCCAGGTGGCGGCTCTTGATGTAGCCGGTGTCGGTGATCTCGGCCCGGGGGTCCAGCGCCACGAAATCGCCGACGGCGATCCCCAGCGCCTCGGTCTCTTCCTGCTTGGCCGTGCGGGCGTCGATGCGCACCTCCATCGCCTCGTCGTCCCGCTTGGCCTCGCGCACCTCGCCGGACGTGTGCACGCTGGGGTGCACGGCCTGGATGGTGCCCCGGTAGCGCCGGCCGTCCTCGGTCAGGATGGTGACGTTCTCGCCCTCCACCGACTGCCAGGCGTACCCGCCGATCTGGGTGAGAAGGAGTCGGCCGTTCTTTTTGACCTCCCGCACCATGGCGCCGAGGGTGTCGACGTGGGCGGCGATGGCGCGCTGGGGCAGGGTGGGGCCGGCGCCGGGCAGGGTGGCGACCAGGGCACCCTTGACGGTGCGCCGCCAGGTGAGGTCCTCGAGGCCCAGGTCGGCCAGGGCATCCTCGAGGAGGGCCATGGCCTCGACGTGATAGCCCGTGGGGCTCGGCGTGTTGAGCAGGCGGGTCAGGAATGCGATAACGGCGGGCATGTCGGTCTCTACGGACATCGTGGACCTCCGACGGTGGGTGAGTACTCTGTCCTTCATTGTAAACCGTCGTCGCCCGCCCGCAAGCGGCGGGGGAGTCCCGCCCCTACGTCGCGTACAGGCGGCCGTACGGTCGGCTGGTGAGGGGCACCAGCTTGGTGAACGGCCGGTCCAGGAGATCCGCGGGGCCCAGGTCGAACGCCCGCGCATACTCTGCCACGTGTTGCTCGACCAACCACCGGTCCTCGGCGGAGAGATCCACCGCACCGACCTCTTTCCCCAGGTAGTCGGGATCGAACCGGCCCCGGATGTAGATCGCGCCGCCGTGCATCCCCGTGCCGATGTAGCGGGACGGATGCACCGCATCTGGCCCCAACCGCCGGCCCAGGACGATCAGTGTGCCCCCGGCCATGTACTCGCCGAGAAAGTGCTGGGCGGTGCCGCCGATGACGATCACGGGCTTGATCGCCTCGTACTCTTTCATATGGATGCCCACCCGGTAGCCGACGTTATCGCGGACCAGGATGCGGCCGCCGCGCATCGAGAGGCCCAGGACGTCTCCCGCCGAGCCGTGGATCACGATGCTGGCGGCGTTCATCGTGTTTCCGCAGCCGTCC
>JAAZBQ010000805.1 GCA_012513725.1 Chloroflexota bacterium | reverse complement strand
ACCAGGTGCCGGCCGCCTGGCGCGAGAGCGCCATCGTCCATCTCGGTCCCCTGGTGCAAGAGGTGGACCCCAGGATGGCGGACGCGTTTCCGACCTCCCTCGTCGGGGTGACCCCCCAGGGGTGGCTGCGCGCCTGGCGAGAGGACGGGTTGGTCTCCGCCGTGCGGTGGGAGAGCGCCGAGCGCGTCCTGGCCCGTGCGGACGTGGTGATCCTTAGCATGGAGGACCTCGGCGACGACCGCGAGGAACTGGAACGCCTGCGGGGCCTGGCCAGGCTGCTGGTACTCACCGATGGGCGGCACGGGGCCACGGTCTATGATGGGTCCCGGGTGACGCGGGTACCGGCCTTTGACGTCCAAGAAGTGGACCCCACCGGGGCAGGCGACGTGTTCGCTGCGGCCTTTTTCGTGCGCCTGCACGAAACGCAGGATCCGGTCGAGGCGGCGCGGTTTGCGAACTGCGAGGCTTCCTTCCTTGTCGAAGCGCAGGGCACCTCGCGCGTGCCCACCAGGGAGCAGGTGGAAGAGCGGCTGCGCTTCGGGCGGCTGCGGGCGTAGCCCGTAGCGGGGCGATTCCGCACCGCCGACGGCGGAGGACGCATGGGGCGAGTGTACGCGTTGGCCAACCAAAAGGGCGGCGTGGGCAAGACGACCACGGCCGTGAACCTGGCGGCCTATCTGGCCCAGGCCGGCAAGCGCGTGCTCCTCATCGATGTGGACCCCCAGGCGAACGCCACGAGCAGCCTCGGGGTGGACAAGAACGCCCTCGCCCGCTCGATGTACGACGTGCTGATCGGCGCGGAGCCGCTCTCCGGCCTGATCATGCTCACCAATACGCCCGGGCTGGACCTGGCGCCCTCGGCCCCCGTCCTGGCCGGCGCCGAGGTGGAGCTCGTGGGCGCCGAGGGGCGCGAACTGCGCCTCCGTCGGGCGCTCGAGGGCGTCCACCAGCGCTACGACTTTGTGCTGGTGGATACACCTCCCAGCCTGGGCATGCTGACCCTGAACGCGCTGACCGCCTCGGACGGGGTGATCATCCCCGTGCAGTGCGAGTATCTGCCCCTCGAGGGCCTCTCGCAACTCCTGCAGACGGTGGACCTGGTGCGCCAGACGCTGAACCCGCGCCTGGAAATCCGCGGCGTGGTGATGACCCTGTACGATGCCCGCACCAACCTGGGGCGCGAGGTGATCGAAGAGGTGCGCAAGCACTTTCCGCACATCATGTTCCGGTCCATCATCCCGCGCAGCATCCGGCTCAGCGAGGCGCCCTCCTATGGCGAGGCCATCGTAACGTACGCGCCGCAGTCTTCGGGAGCGCTGGCCTACGCCTCGCTGACGGAGGAGTTGCTCCGGACGGGCTGAACCTCGACCGTTCACACGCACACGACACCGGGGGGAGGTGGCACATGGGGCACAAGGCCAGAGCAGGCCTCGGCAGAGGGCTCGGGGCGCTCATACCCACGGGAGGCTCCACGCCGGGCCTCCGACGCGTGCGCGTGGACGCCATCTCGCCCAACCCCCACCAGCCGCGCAGCCGCTTTGATTCGGACGCGCTCCAGGATCTGGCCGATTCCATCCGCGAGGTGGGCCTCATCCAGCCCCTGATCGTCCACGAGGTGCAGGACCCCGAGGGCGAGGGCAAGCCTCCGCGGTATCTGCTGATCGCCGGCGAGCGCCGTTGGCGGGCCGCGCAGTTGGCCGGCATACAGCAGGTCGATGTCGTCGTCAAGGACGCCACCCCCGTCGAGATGCTCGAGTTGGCCCTGGTGGAGAACATCCAGCGGGCCGACCTGAACCCCCTGGAAGAGGCCGCCGCCTATGAGCAGTTGCAGCGGGAGTTCGGCCTCACCCAGGAGCGCATCGCCGAGCGCGTCGGCCGCAGCCGGGTGAGCGTCACGAACTCGTTGCGCCTCCTGCGGCTGCCCGAGGAGATCCAGCGGACGCTGATGGAGGGCGCGCTGACCGAGGGCCACGCCCGGGCGCTCCTCATGCTAGACGACGAGGACGAGCAGGTGCTGGCCTGCAGGACGGTGCTCAAGAGACACCTCTCCGTCCGGCAGACGGAGGAACTCGTGCGGCGGCTGCAGGCGGCCGGCGAGTCGGCGCCCCGGCAGCGCACCCGCTCGCCGGAGACTGTGGCGCTGGAAAAAGAGTTCCGCGACTCGCTGGGCACCAAGGTCGAGCTGTTCCGCAGCCGCAAGGGCGGGCGGCTGGTGATCCACTTTTACTCCGAAGAGGACCTGCAGGCTCTGTACGATCGCATGGTGGAGTAGGCGATGGCGGAGTTGCGGCCGCGCCGAGACGAGAGCCCGATCCACCTCTCATTCTGACCAAGGGCCCGCGCCTAGTCTAGTCCTCCGAGCGAAGGGCCTCCGCCCCAAATTCTCGCATGCGATCTATGTCGACGATACTCCCATCGCCCGTCATCCTGAGGGAGGTCCGCCGACCGAAGGACCTCTACCGCACATGAACCCCGGGTGGACGTGTGCTGAGGTCCCGTCGCAGCGCCGAATCTACCAGGTTGGGCGGCGCGTGGTGAGATGGGCGTCTCGGGAGGCAGCACGGCGGAGGTCCTT
>JAAZBQ010000804.1 GCA_012513725.1 Chloroflexota bacterium | reverse complement strand
GACGCCCTGGGTGCCTGCGGAGGTCCGCTGCACGAGGGGCCTACCCCGTAGGTCCAGCCCTTCCAGCGCGGAAGGGGAGTTGCCCAGGTCGAACTCGGGCGGCTGCAGGCCATCGACCTCTCCCATGGCCCAGGCGCCCGGGATGCGGTCGCGGAGGGCGACGGCGTCATCCACACTGCCGACGAGGCGAACGCTCTCGGCGCCGGCCGCCAGGGCATAGGCGGCCGTGGTAAAGGCGCGGATCACGTCGATGGCGACGACCACGCCGGTGGCCTCGTGGCATTCGGCCAGGGTTATCCGGTGAAACTCCATTCCCGCCACTCCTCCATCAGGCCGTATCCCCATGCGGCGCCGAAAGACTACTGGGTAGCCGTCGATGCGTCAACCATCCGTACGTCGCCTCTGGGAGGATGCACGGAAAGCTCTCCAGTGCCAGATGGTGGTTGAACGCTGCTGAACGGTGGTGAACCCCCATACTTGCCCTTGGAATGGAGTAGCGATGCCGCCCGCTCCCCACTATACCAACCGGTCTACTCGCCTACCGGTTCGCCTCCCGGCCGCCCCGATCGCGGCTGGGCGCAGATGGCGGGGCGACGATGGCGGGCACCGGGCAGCCGGATGCGGGAGATCCCCGTCTCCGGCCCCTTGGGCTCTCCGTCCTTGCAACCAAACGCGTACTGTGGTACATATCGCCGGCAGACGTACTCGCTATCTGGTCTCAGGGAGGAGAGTGTAGGCATGGTCAAGGGTTACGCGGGCAAAATCCTTCGCGTCGACCTCAGCGCCGAACGCACGTCGGTGGAGGAACCGCCCGAGTCGTTCTACCGGCGCTACCTCGGGGGCAACGGATTCGTCGCCCACTATTTGCTGAAAGAAGTGCCCCAGGGCGCCGATCCCCTGGGCCCCGACAACGTGCTCATCTTTGCCGCGGGCACCGTGACGGGCATCCCCGTGGCGGGCGCCGGCCGCAGCGCGGTGGGCGCCAAGTCTCCCCTCACCGGTGGCTATGGCGAGGCGGACGTGGGCGGCTTTTTCGGCGCGGAGATGAAGCGCGCCGGCTTTGACGCCATCGTCGTCACCGGCCAGGCCAAGCGCCCGGTCTACCTCTGGATCCAGGACGGCGTCGCCGAGATCCGCTCGGCCGAGGGCCTGTGGGGCATGACGACGCTGGAGACCCAGGAGGCCATCCACGAGGAACTCGGCGACCGACGGGTGCGGCTGGCCATGATCGGGCCGGGCGGCGAAAAGATGGTGCGCACCGCCTGCGTGATCAACGACCTGCGCCATGCGGCGGGTCGCACTGGCCTCGGCGCGGTGATGGGTTCCAAGAACCTCAAGGCCGTCGCCGCCAGGGGCAAGATGAACGTGCCCCTGGGCGATCCGGAGGGACTCCGGGCGCTGGCCAAGTGGATGCGCGATAACTGGAAGGAAAAGTCCTGGGGCATGTACGACCTGGGCACCCCCGGCGGCATCATGGACCTCCAGGAAGCCGGACAGCTGCCCACGCGAAACTTTCAGGATGGCCAGTTCGAGGGCGCCGAGGAGATCTCGGGAACGACGCTCCGCGACACGCTGCTGATCGATCGGGAGGGCTGCTACGCCTGCCCCATCCGCTGCAAGCGCGTAGTGAAGGTGGACGAGCCCGGCATGCAGGTGAATCCCATCTATGGCGGGCCCGAGTACGAGACGATCGGCGCCTTTGGCTCCAACTGCGGCGTCAGCGACCTCAAGGCGGTGAGCAAGTGCCACGAGATCTGCAACGCCTACTCACTGGACACCATCGCCACGGGCATGCTCGTATCCTTTGCGATGGAGTGCTATGAGAAGGGGATCCTGACCCGCGAGGATACCGGCGGCCTGGACCTGCGCTTTGGCAACGGCGCGGCGATGGTCGAGCTGACCCAGATGATCGCCGAGCGCCGGGGCCTGGGCGATGTCCTGGCCGAGGGTCCCGTGCACGCCGCGGAGAAGATCGGCGGCGACGCGCACCTGTACAACATCCACGTCAAGGGCCAGGCCTTTCCGATGCACGAGTGCCGGACGCGCCACGGCCAGGCCCTCGGCTACGCCGTCAGCCCCACCGGCGCCGACCACATGCACAACTTTTGGGATGCCGGCCTCTCCAAGGATCCCGTGGGCGACAGGCTGCAGAACTATGGCGTGTACGAGTCGGTCCCCCAGACCGAGCTGAACGCCACCAAGGTGCGGGCCTACACGTTCGACACGAACTGGCAATGGGTCCACAACCACCTGGGCCACTGCATGTTCATCCCCTGGTCCAGGGAGCAGATGGTCGACCTGGTGAACGCCATCACCGGGTGGAAGACGGACACCTACGAACTCATGAAGGTCGGCGAGCGCGGCGTCACCATGGCGCGGGTGTTCAACCTCCGCGAGG
>JAAZBQ010000803.1 GCA_012513725.1 Chloroflexota bacterium | reverse complement strand
GAACGGGACGTTTACCACGTTCCCGTCGGCGTCCTGCGCGGGGCCGTCGGGACCGGGGAACTCGTACTCCCCTTCCGTGCCCGCGTCGATGTGCAGCATGGCGTGCAGGGTGTCGGTGGGTTCGCCTTCGGTGAGTTCGATGACCACGTCCTCGTTCATCCCCTCCTCGACGGCCGTCCAGCCGAGCACGGGCCCGGGCGAGCCGCCGTCATCCGCGTGGATGACCAGCCATCCCGCCTGCTCGGCCATTACTTCGGCGATCGTCACCGAGTTGTTCTCGATGGCCTGGTCCTCCACGGTCACCGAGGGACCCTCGCCGTCGGCAGCCTCGGGGGTCGTGGCGCCCTCAGGCGTCGTCGCGGCCCCGGGGGCGGCTGCGCCATCGACGCCCATGATCTCCAGACCCTCAATCGTGGATATCTCGTCAAGCACTTCTGCCGGGATCACCATGTTGACATCGCCATTGATCTCCGAGAGCACGCTCTCGATGATCACCGTACCGGTCTGGCCCTCATAGTCGGTGTCGACGGTGAACTCCTCGTTCGTCTCGCCCACGACGAACCGTCGGACGACCAGGTCCTGATCCTCGACATAGTCCTCGGCGATCCAGAGGTCAGAGGTGACCGTCTGGAAGTTGTCCCAGCGGCCGCCCAGGTCCTCGACGGCATACTCGCAGGTATAGTGCGTGACCGTCAGGTCATCGGCACCCTCTACTGTATAGTCGTCCTCGCCCTCGGCCGGCATGCAGGCGTTCAGGTCGTCACCGAGCAAGTCACCCTGGTCCCACCAAAAGTCGTCTAGCAGGTTGCCGAGGTCGACGCGGTTGTAGAGTTCCTCCATATCCTGCATGTCCAGCGTATCGGCCACATAGGAAGCCATGGAGCCGACGAGCTGCAGCCACTCGTTCGGGGCGACGCGGGCATAGGTGGTGCCGTCTACCGTCACGAACTCTGCGGGCATCAGGCTCTCAGATCCAAGGACGCTGGACGCTGCGTCGGTACCGGAAGCCGCCTCGAGATCCTGACCCTGGGTAGCCACTACGTAAGCGTACTGGAGCAGGTCCGTCGAGTCGATATCCAGGCCCAGCACACCGAGGTCGTCGTCATTCCGCACGACCCGCTTCTCGGCGACCAGAACCTGGGCCTGTTCGGTGTCGATGTTCATCGGATCATCGGCCCCGCCGGGAACCCAGGTCACCGTGGTGGTGGCGATGTAGGAGGCCAGGTCTTCGGGATCGATGTCATCGAGGTTGAGCAAGGTCAGATCGGGGCCTTCCATCTCCGCGTCCAGGCCCGGCGCCGCAGTCGGCTCAGCCTCTGCCGGCACCGTCGGCGTGACGTCCGCCTCAGGGGCCGGGGTGGCCTCATCCTCAGGGAGTGGGGTGGCCTCGTCTTCAGGGACCGGTGTCGCTTCCGGTTCCTCCTCTGCCTCTGGGGTCACGCCCTCCTCCGGGAGCGCCGTACCAGGCTCCTCGAGTCCGGGTGGCTCCTCTTCACCGGGCAACGGAGCAGTCTCCGTGGGACCGCAGCCCGCCAGAACAAAGGCGAACACCAGGAACAGGACACCCATCAGGGAAAGCTTGGACTTCATGTGCTCTTCTCCTTGCACGTTTTCGGCTACTCGACACAGGCGGCATGAGCCACAGGGAACCGAGTAGACACGATAACGAACAAAAACGAGCGGAGTTGGGCAGGAAGAACCGGGTAGACGGCGGCACGCGTGGCATGCCGCGCGCTCCGGTCCCTGGGCGTGGGGCGCCGAGGATCCCGGGTGTACCACGTGTCAGCGGGTGGTCAAGATTCCTGGGTAGAACCGGTCGGAGAACGTCGGGGGCACATCGAAGTGCGACAGGGGTCACGCACGACTTTCGCAGGCGCGACGGCCAACTGGCGCCGCGTTCCTACACGATCATTATAGCAGGATCGCGAGGCGCTCGCAAGGACGAGCGCTTGCGCGCGCATGGTCCTCGGAAGATCGCCCGACCGCGTAGCGTGCGGCGCTTGCCTCGGGCAGCGGCGGCCTCTATACTCGGATGTACCGCACGTCCGCCTCTTCCTCTCTCCACCGCTCCCCGTCACGCTCTCACATGGTAGGCCGCGACCCGGAACCGGGTCCGGCGGAAAGGAGGCTGCTATGCCCGTCGTTGTTGGCCAGCGCGCCCCCGATTTCAGCCTCACCGACACGTCCGGTGACACCTGGCGTCTCTCCGAGCACCTTTCGGAGGGGCCCACCGTTCTCGTGTTCAACCGCGGTTTCACCTGACCGTACTGTCGGAGGCACATGGCGGCTCTGGCCAGAGACCGCCATGCCTTCCGGGCGCGTGGCGCCCAAGTCGTGGTGGTGGGGCCCGAGGGCCCCGACGAGATGCGCCGCTTCTGGACGGATCGCCAGATGCCCTTTGTGGGCCTGGCCGATCCGACCCACGTGGCGGCCGAACGCTATGCCCAGGAGGTGTCGCTGCTGAAACTCGGCCGCATGCCGGCGCTGTTTGTCATCGATCGCTCCGGCCAGGTGCGCTATGCCCACTATGCTTCCAGCATGTCCGACATCCCAGAGAACGACGAGGTCCTGGCGGTGCTGGATGACGTGGCCCAAGCCCCTGGGGGCGCGGAGGATCCGGACGACCTGCGGGAGCGCAGCACCGGCGATGATGCCGGCGGTCCGCCCGCCTAGGGCGTGGCCGCCTCAGCGGGCAACGCCGAGCGCACGGCTCGCGCAGCGGCAAGGAGCGTGTCCAGTGAGGATCGGCTACCCCTGCCTGAACACGAGCGTCGGCTGCTCGCCGGCCAGGACCTTTCGTCTGGCGTCCTATTCGGACGTACGGCTCGTGGAGACCGTGGAGCGCAACCTGGCATGCACCGACGCGATCCTGCACTACAACGTCGCCCACGGGTTGCTGGCCTTCCGGCTGACCTCCGACCTGGTTCCCTTTGCCTCGCACCCGGTGTGCGCGTACGCCTGGCAGGAGCGCTTTCGCCCCGCGTTTCAGGCGCTGGGCGCCTTTGCCCGGCAGCACCGCATGCGCGTCTCCATGCACCCTGGCCAGTACACGCTGATCAACTCCCCGCGCGAGGAAGTGTTCGCCGCCAGTGTGCGCGACCTCGTGTACCACGCCGAGGTGCTGGACCTCATGGGGCTCGACGCTACGGCGCGGGTGCAGATCCATGTCGGCGGCGTGTACGGCGACCGGCGGCGAAGCCTCGACCGCTTTGTGGCGCGGTATCGCGACCTGCCCGCCGCCGTGCGGCGTCGCCTGGCGATCGAGAACGACGATCGCCAGTACGGATTGGCCGACTGCGTCCGCCTCCACGAGGACACCGGCACGCCAGTGATCTTTGACACGCTGCACCACGAGGCGAACAACGCGGGGGAGAGCGTGGGCGATGCACTGGCGCTGGCTGTGCGGACGTGGGATACGGTGGCGGGTCCGCCGATGGTGGACTATGCCTCCCAGGCCGTCGGGGAACGGGTCGGCAAGCACGCGGCGCACATCGATCTGGCCGACTTTCGGCGGTTTCTCGTCGCTAGCCGGCCCCACGATCCGGACCTCATGCTGGAGATCAAGGACAAGGAGCAGAGCGCGCTCCTGGCGCTCCAGGCTGCCGGCGAGGATCCCCGGCTGGTGCGCGCTGTGTCCGACTAGCGGTCGGCCCACCAGGCGGGGGCGAGGTCGCGGTACTCGTGTTCCAGGATGCCCATGATGACGTCGCTGTACCAGCGGCCGGCTACCAGGGCGCTCTCGCGCTCCAGCCCCTCGCGCCGAAAGCCGCACTTGGCATACGCCGCGATGCCGCGCTCGTTGTACTCGAGCACGCGCAGGTCCACCCGGTGCAGCCCCATCGTCTCAAAGGCGTGGCGCAGGGCCAGCCGGATCGCCCACGTCCCGTAACCCCGTCCCCAGCAGTCCGCGTCAAAGATGCCGATGGCCAGCCGCGCGCAGCGATCCGCCGGGCGCAGCGCGTGCAGGCGCACCGTACCGATCGCCCGGTCCGCAACGTCGATCACCCAGGCGAGGGGATCGGCGGCGGTTTGCCGACGCCACTCCTCGGCGTCCTGGGCCGTAAGGGGCGCCGTGTTCGCCGGATCTCCGCCGTACATGCGGGTTGCCTCGGGGTGCCGTCCGCAGCGCAGGCGGTTGTTGGCATCGGCGGGCCGCGCCTGGCGCAGCGTTACGGGCGGCCAGGCCAGAATGGGTTTGGAACACATGAGGGTCGTCCTCCGAGGGCGTGGTGTCGGAAGGTAGCAGACCCTGTGGCAGCCGTCAACAGAGCGTTGCGGCGCACGGAGCCGCCGTCAGCCTCCCAGGACGATCGGCAGCGTCAGGCGGAACGGTCGGTCCTGGGGCGGAGCGGCAGGGGGAGCGGGCTGCGCCACCCGCAACGTCACCGTCACGTTGCGGGGTGTGGCGCCCGAGCCGACGGGTTCGGCGAGGACGCTCAGCGTGCCCACGACGTCCGAGCCGGTGGGAACCTGGCTGCCATCCACCTCGACGGCCGCCGTGCCGGGCGTCGGTCCGGAGGCGGTCAAGGGGACCAGCCAGGCTGCGTGCGACTCGATCCGCCAGCCCGCATCGGCGGGCCCCGAAGCGTCGATGGCGATGTTGATCGTCTCGCGGGGCGAGTTGGGGCTGACCTCTACCATCACATCGGCCGGGCGCACGAGGAGCGCCGTCCCCTCGGCGGCGGGCACCGTGGCGGCGTGCAGGGGAATGCCCGTCGCCGATGTCACCGGCGCGGTCCGGCTGTAGCGGTAGCCGGGGTCCGTCGTCGAGGTAGTGCCCTCGTAGGCGATGCGCTCGACGACCGTGCCCGGCTTGCCCCCCTGCGCCAGAAACCCCACGATGTGGGCGGTGTCGATATAGTTGGCGGAAACCTGGGGGTCGCTGGCAACCCAACCCACATCGGGATAGTACACCTCTATCCACTCATGGCGACCGCCCTCCACCGGCGAACCCCAGCCATCCCAGGCGCCGACGATGCCGTACTGGGCGCGGGCCGGAATGCCCGAGGCACGGAGGAGCGCCATGGCAAGATTGGCAAAGCCGACACAGTAGGCGCGGCCGGCCACGTACACCGCCGAAGCGTCGCGGGGGCCCGCATAGTCGTAGGTCAGGTGCCCGCGCACAAAGGCGATGATGTTCTCCACGGCCTGGGCCTGCAGGCGGGCGCCGCCCACGAGATCGGCGGCCTTGGCGGCGAGGGTCGGGTCATCGGCCTGGATCCAGTCCGGCCTGCTGACGAGAAACTCGGTCACCTCGGCGGGCAGCGAGGCTGGGTCCACGGGGTAGGGGGCGGTGGTGTCCAGCTGGCGCTGGGCCACGATCTCCAGTTCCACCCGGTCCGTACCGTTGAACACGATGGTCTGGCGAAAGTTGGCGTTCGCATAATCTGCCACGCTGGTGATGCCGTCCGGGTTGGTGAGCACGACGTGGGAGCGAAGCGGGCCGGAGAACACATGGACCGTGAGGCCGGCGCCAGGCGTCGACGCCTCGCCAAAGTAGCGGGGCAGGCCAGCCGTGTCCGCCGGGAGAGGCGCCGGTGCGGCGTCGCCTTCGAGGCCCGCCGGTTGCCAGTCGCCGGCGTCCTGGTGCGGGATGATCCCGCCGACCTGGTTCCGGTCGGTGGGCAAGGAGCGTCCCACGGCCGACGCGGGCAGAGCCGCCAGCCATACGGACAGTGCTATCACGACCACCAGCAGCCCTCGCTGCTGATGGCGCACCAGGAGACGAGCCATCGGATCGCTCTCCGCTACAGGGGCACTAACGGCACCAGGGATCGATCACCTCTATCGTAGTGGATCGGCGAGCGACATGGGTAAAGCCCGAGTAAAAGGAGAGGTCGCGTCGTCGTAACGGGGCGACGCGGCGCGTCGGGGATCGACGGGGCGGCGAGACAGCCGGACGGAGCACAGGGAGCCTTCGGATGCCGTATAGTTATTGTACACCAGGGTACCCCGGGCGAAAAGCGACGCGTGCGGTTCGGTTCCTGTGGCGAGCGGCGACTGTGCAGGGTACAATCCGCACGACCGGCTGGATCGGTCTGCTGCCCACCTGCGCCAAGGAGGCCACTCGTGATTATCGACTGCCACACACACATCGGCGACCTACGTCGCGCGCACGCACTGGACAAGGTTCCCGTCACGCTCGAGTCCTTGATCGCGCGCCTGGACGAGGAAGGCATCGACAAGGCCGTCGTCCTTCCCCTGTGGCCCAATCCCGAGGGCATCCACCTGCCCTACCTGTTCTCCGAGCGGCGCGACATCGTGAGCCAGGTGCTGGCGGCGATGGACTATGCGGAACGGCTCATCCCTTTTGCCAACCTGGATCCGCGCATGGGCGGCAACTCGGCCGGCGCAGAGTTCGGCTGGGCTCTCGAGCGGTTTGTCGCGATGGGCTGCGTGGGCATCGGCGAGGTGACCGCCAACCTCCCTGCCGATGACCCGCGGGTGGTGAACCTCTTTCGGCAGTGTGGCGAGTGGCAGCTGCCCGTGCTGATCCACTCGACGGGCCCAGGGGAGGGGTACTATGGCCTCATCGACCCCGTGGGGCTACCCAACCTGGAGCGCCTGCTG
The DNA here is from genome assembly GCA_012513725.1 of Chloroflexota bacterium. GTDB lineage: Bacteria > Chloroflexota > Anaerolineae > UBA1429 > UBA1429 > JAAZBQ01. The sequence continues at coordinate 8,263 of JAAZBQ010000803.1, read as the reverse complement.
CAGCAGGTGCCGGACACGACGATCATCGGTCACGGGCCGGGATTCTGGGCCGAGATCGGCGGCGAGATCACCGACGGAAACAAGTCGGGCTACCCCGAGGGCCCGATCGGCGGGGAGGGCGCCCTGCAGCGCCTGATGCGCACGTACCCGAACCTGTACGCCGACATCTCGGCGCACAGCGGCCACAACGCGCTGACCCGCGATCCGCGGCGGGGCGTGGCCTTTGTGAAGGAGTTCGGCGACCGCATCCTCTTTGGCACCGACGTGTGCTTTGCCGGGCCCGACGACCGCATGCCGCACCTCGGTCTTCTCCGCGGGCTTCTGGCCAGCGGCGAGATCGACGAGGCGCTGTTCCAGCAGGTGGCGGGCAGCAACCTGCTGCGCATACTGCCGCGGCTCGCATCCGTCGCATAGCGCGGGGCCCGGTCCATCGTGGACCGGGCCCCTTCCCAAGCCTGCTCCCGGCGGGGGCCTCAGCGCTGAAGTAGTTGAAAGGCGATGCCCGGGCCGAGCCCCTGCCGATAGGCTAGATGGATCCACAGCGCGCCCAGCGGCTCCAAGAGCCGAGCGCTCCGCAGCGGTCCGGCGTCGACGCCCTCAAAGCCGAGGTCGGCGGCCAGGCGCATGACCAGTTCGCGCGCCTCGGCGTCGTCGCCGCAGATGAACGCGGTGTCCTCGGAGCCGTGCATCCCGGCCATGCTATCGGCGCCGATGGTGTTGAACGCCTTGACCACGCGCGTATGGGGCGCCCACTCGGCAATCTGCTCGGCGGCTGACGTCGTGTGTCCGACGATCAGGCCGTCTCGACCCACCGGGTTGCTGGGATCCACCAGTATCTTGCCGTCCAGGTCGTTCTGGGTCTCCAGGATCTCGCGCATCGACCCATACGGCACTGCCAAGACAATGACGTCGCCGAACTGGAAGGCCTGCGCGTACGTGCCGCCCTCGGCGTTCTCTCCGGCGGTTCGGGCGGCGGCGGCGGCCTTGTCGGGCGAACGGGAGCCGAACAGGATGTGATGGCCCGCTGCGGCCCACACCTTGCCGAGACTGGCGGCCACATGCCCGGTGCCCACTATTCCGATGTTCATAGCATTCCCTCCGCTGACAGGCTATATGCCCTCCGCGGGTGTTCCGCCGTGAGGTGCTGCAGAGGGAGGGATATGAGGGGCGCAAGGGGAAGTGAGGTACAGGCGGGCCCGTCGCCGGCAGGCGACGGGCGGGTGAGGGCATATCCTCAGGATACCAGATCGTGGGGCGATGTCAAAGGCATCGAACCGATCGAGACGAATGCCAGGGCGCTCCGCAGGGAGCCGCTGACACCCTTGCCGCAGGGAGAGTGGTCTGCTATGCTCCGTCTCGAGGCCGATGTGGCGGATCGGCGCGGCCGGGGGAGCTGGCCGTCGCGCCGCCAGGCCAGTGCATGGCTGGGCTGATTCCGGTTTGCCGCGTGATATCGTGCTTCTTCAGAGCACTTTGACCGCGGCATGTGTTCATGCTAGAATCCTGCCTTCGGTATACCACCTGCGGCAGCACCTAGACCGTTCATCGCAGGATCGGCAGCCTGATCAGCACTGGCGCACGCCAGGAGAGGAGGCGCGTCCCGGGGCAATACGCGTAGCAGCAGGCCCCCGCTGGAATTCGACACCCTTAACGATAGCAGACCGCACACATTTGTTGATAGCCCTTCCGCCCCACGCCGTTCTTTCGTTCAGGAGAGGAGCATCATGACCGGACGTCTCATCTCGCGTCGTGACTTTATGCGCGTGTCCGCTGTCGTTTCGGCGGGCGGTGTCATCGCCGCCTGTGGTCAGCCGGCGCCGGCTACGGCCCCCGCGGCCACCCAGCCCACCACGGCCCCGGCAGCGCCCGCTGCCCCAAGCGGTGGGTCAGCATCGGACGGCAAGTATGGCGAGGCTCCCCAGTTCGCCCAAGAGGTAGCCTCGGGCAACCTCCCACCCGTTGAGGAACGCCTCCCTGTAGACCCATTGGTCATTACGCCTTGGGAGAACATCGGTCAGTACGGCGGGACCTGGAGCACTGGTCTCCTCGGTCGCGCGGATACTGCCTGGCTAAGCCGCTCCATGGGCAACGATCCGCTGTTGCGGTGGGCGCCGGACCTCGCTTCCATCATCCCCAACATCGCTTCCAGCTGGGAGGTGTCGGATGATGGCAAGACGTTCATCTTCCACCTCCGCAAGGGGATGAAGTGGTCGGACGGAGCCCCGTTCAACGCCGACAACTTTGTCTGGTGGTACGAGCACGCGCTGATGAACAAGGAGTTGACCCCCACGATCACCTCCTGGATGCGCCCGGGTGGTGAGGTTGGGTCGGTCACCAAGGTCGATGACGTTACCGTGCAGTTCAGCTTCCCCAATCCCAACGGCCTCTTTATTCTGCGCATGGGTTCTTCGGAACCGTTCGTTCCCTCGCACTATCTCGAGCAGTTCCACATCGACTTTAACAAGGAAGCCGTAGAGCAGACGGTTGCCGACGACAAGCTCGAGTCGTGGATGGCGCTCTACGGCGACAAGAACGACCGCTGGAACAACGAGGAGCGCCCGGGCCTGCTCGCCTGGAAGGTGACCGTGCCCGTCGGGTCGGGTACGCAGTTGGTGGGCGAGCGGAACCCCTACTATTTCAAGGTGGATCCGGACGGTAACCAGCTCCCGTACATCGACAGGGTGGTTTATCCCATCGCCGAGACGGTGGAAGTGCTGGTGATGAAGGCCCTCAACGGCGAGATCGGGATGATGGACCGCCACATCGCCACGCCCGCCAACAAGTCGGTCTTCTTTGACAACCAGGAACAGGGCGACTACCACTTCTTTGGGATCAAGTATGCGTTCGAGTCTCCTTGCGTCATTGCCCTGAACCTGAACCACAAGGATCCCGGCAAGAAAGAAGTCTACCTGAAAAAGGACTTTCGCGTTGCGCTCTCCCACGCCATCAACCGCCAGGAGATCATCGACACGATCTATGTGGGCGATGGCGTTCCGGCGCAGCCCTCGCCGGTTCCCGAGTCAGTGCACTATCACGAAGGCCTCGAGCAGCAGTACCTGGAGTACGATCCCGACCTAGCCAACCAGATGCTGGATGATCTGGGGCTGGAGCGCGACGCCAACGGCATGCGCCTACGCTTTGACGGACAACCCCTCTACATCGATGTCGAGGTAATCTCGGCGCTCGAGCCCTGGGCCGAGATCATGGAGATGGTGCTGTCTTACTGGCGCGCCATCGGTGTAGACGGCGCGGTCAAGACCATCGATCGCTCCCTCTTCTACGAGCGCAAGGCCGCCTACGACCACGACTGCATGACCTGGACTGGCGCCGACGGCGTGGCGATCGTCATTGACCCGCGCTGGTACATGCCCTACAGCAACGAGTCGATCTATGGCATCGCCTGGGCCGACTGGTGGAACACCGATGGGCAGAAGGGCGAGGAGCCGCCGGAGGCCGCCAAGGAGCAGCAGCGCCTGTACCGCGAGATCGAGGCGGAGCCCGATCCCGAGAAGCAAAAGGCGCTGATGAAGCAGATCCTGGACATCGCACAGGAGCAGTTCTGGTGCATCGGCACCACGCGCTACTATAACGCCTACGGCATCGTCAAGAACAACTTTAAGAACGTGCCGGCCGAAGGCGTGTGGCAGTGGCACATCTGCAACGCTCCGGCGCAAACCATGCCCGAGCAGTACTACATCGAGCAGTAGCGTGTCGTGTCGCCGGGGAGGCCTCCTGCGGGCCTCCCCGGCAGGCCCGCGGTCTGTCGCGCCGCCGGATACTTGGGTCGGCGGCGGGCTACTTGCAGAGAGGGGCGAACGTGCTTGCATACATCGGCAGACGTCTGCTGTTCATGATTCCGACCTTGATAGCTATCTCCATCGTGTCGTTCATCATCATCCAGTTGCCGCCTGGGGACTATTTGACCACCTATGTCGCCCGGCTGCAGGCCTCTGGCGACCTCGTGGAGCCCGAGGTGGTCGACGCGCTCTATGCGCGCTACGGGCTCGACAAGCCCATCCACCTGCAGTACGTCAAGTGGATTACCAACATGTTCAGTGGTGACTTTGGCTGGTCCATGGACTGGGACCGGCCGGTCGGCGAGCTCATCTGGGAGCGCCTGGCGCTCACTATGGTGATCTCCAGTGCGACCCTGATCTTCACCTGGCTGGTGGCATTTCCCATTGGCTTTTACTCGGCCGTTCGGCAATACTCGATCGGCGACTATTTGGCTACATTTATCTCTTTCCTTGGTGTTGCAACCCCCAACTTTTTGCTCGCACTGGTGCTAATGTGGATCGCCTTTTCCCAGTTCGGCCAGAGCGTTGGTGGTCTCTTTTCGCCCGAGTACGTCGATGCACCCTGGTCACTGGCCAAGGTCAAGGATCTCATCGGGCACCTGTGGATCCCCATGGTGGTACTCGGCGTTTCGAGCACGGCCAGTCTGATCCGGGTGATGCGCGCCAATCTCCTCGACGAGCTGCACAAGCCCTACGTGTTGACGGCGCGCTCCAAGGGGCTCAGTGAGGCGCGACTCCTCATCAAATACCCGGTCCGTGCTGCGCTCAATCCCTTCGTCTCCTCCGTGGGCTGGATCCTGCCCAGCCTAGTGTCCGGATCCACCATCGTGGCGGTGGTGCTCAGCTTGCCTACGTCAGGACCGCTGTATCTGCGCGCGTTGCGCTCGCAAGATATGTTCCTAGCCGGCTCCTTTATGCTGATGCTCAGTGCCCTGACGGTGTTGGGCACGCTGATCTCGGACATCCTCTTGGCCTGGCTGGACCCACGCATCCGCTTCACATAGAACGCGACGGTGGAAACATGGATCTGAACGAACGCTCCGTTGAGGAACGAAATGCTGCCGCGCTTGCCGCAGCGGCCGGGACCGGTGTGCCAGAGGTCGAGTCCGACGTATACGTTGCGTCACAGTGGCAGCTGATCTGGTGGAAGTTCCGCGATCACCGATTGGCCCTCTATTCTGGGGTCTTGCTGATCCTGCTGTACGGCGTTGCCGTGTTCGTCGAGCCGCTGGCGCCCTCGCTGCCGGGAACCTACAACGCCCAGTACACCTATGCGCCGCCCCAGCGCGTTCACCTCTTTTATGAGGGACGCTTGGTGAGGCCCTATGTCTTTGGCCTCACTCAGGAGATCGAGCAGGAGGCGCTCCGTCGCGTCTTCACCGTGGACGAGACAACACGCATTCCGCTAGGGCTGTTCGTGCGCGGCGATCCCTACAAGCTATGGGGCATCATCGCCTCGGACCTGCACCTGTTTGGTCCGGTGGACTCGACGCAGGTCGTGCACCTGGCCGGCGCCGATCGCCTGGGGCGTGATGTGCTGTCGCGCATGATCTACGGCACGCGGATCTCCATGTCGATCGGGCTGGTGGGCGTGGCGCTGAGCTTCGTCCTGGGCACCATCCTGGGCGGTGTCTCCGGCTACTATGGCGGGGTGATCGACGAGGCCATTCAGCGCGTCATCGAGTTCCTCCGCTCGATACCTACCATCCCTCTGTGGATGGGCCTGGCCGCCGCGGTGCCGACCAACTGGCCGCCGCTGCGGATCTACTTTGCCATTACCGTGATCCTGTCGATCATCGGGTGGACAGGGCTGGCTCGCTCGGTGCGCGGGCGCTTTCTCGCGCTTCGAGAAGAGGACTTTGTCGTCTGTGCGCGGCTGGATAACGCCAGCGAGATGCGCGTCATCCTCCGGCACATGGTGCCGTCCTTTGCCAGCCACATGATTGCCTCGATCACCCTGGCCATCCCCGGGATGATCTTGTCGGAGACGTCGCTCTCCTTCCTGGGTCTTGGCCTGCAGCCCCCGGTGGTGTCGTGGGGCGTGCTTCTCCAGGATGCCCAGAACATCCGGGCAGTCTCCTCGGCGCCCTGGCTGCTCTCTCCCGCGCTGCTCGTGGTGGTGACCGTGTTGACCCTGAACTTTCTCGGCGATGGCCTGCGCGACGCAGCGGATCCCTACGGCAGATAGGAGAACACATGACGAACGATAACGGCTATCTGCTGCAAGTACGCGACCTCCACACCTACTTTTACCTGCATCAGGGAGTGGTCAAGGCGGTCGAGGGGGTGAACCTGCGCATCCGCCCCGGCAGCACGCTGGGCGTGGTGGGCGAAAGCGGCTGCGGCAAGAGCGTCACTGCGCGATCCGTGTTGCGCATCGTGGAGCAGCCCGGACGCATCGTGAGTGGCGAGATTGTCTTCCGCCGCAAGATGAAGGGTGGCCAGACCGAGGATCTGAACCTCGGTGCGTTCCGAGACCAGAGCCGCGAGATGCGCGAGATTCGCGGCAAAGAGATCTCGATGATCTTCCAGGAGCCGATGGCCTCGTTGAGCCCACACTATACAATCGGCTCGCAGATCAGTGAGAACTTGCTCCTCCACCAGGACATCTCCAAAGCCGACGCGCGCGACCGAACGATCGAGCTCCTTCGCGACGTCGGCATCGCGCGCCCGGAGGCGCGGGTGGATGCCTATCCCTACCAACTCTCCGGCGGGATGTGTCAGCGCGCCGTCATCGCGATGGCCATTGCCTGCCGGCCGAGTCTGTTGATCGCCGACGAGCCCACCACGGCCCTCGACGTCACCACCCAGGCCCAGATCCTGGACCTCCTGCGCGAGATGCAGGAGCAGATCGGTATGGCCATCATGCTGATCACCCACGACCTGGGGGTCGTGGCCGAGATGGCTGACGACGTGGCGGTGATGTACCTGGGCCGGGTGGCCGAGCACGCCGACGTCGACACGATCTTTCACGATGCGCGCCACCCGTACACGCAGGCGCTCCTGCGCTCCATTCCCACGGTGGGCAGCGAAGCCCGCGAACGGCTGGCCACCATCCGCGGCATGGTGCCCGACCCGTTCAACCGTCCCTCGGGGTGTGTGTTCCATCCGCGTTGCGATGCCGCTCAGGCAGGCCTGTGCGATGTGGAGACGCCCGTCACCGTCGAGGTGGCGCCCAACCATGAAGTCACTTGCTGCGCGTGTAGGGGGTGAGCGACGTGCAACAGCAGAACACGATGAACGACCAAAACCTCTTGCAGGTGACGAACCTCAAGATGCACTTCCCCATCGTCAAGGGGGGGCTCTTGCGACGGGTGATCGGTCACGTCCGCGCCGTCGACGGCGTCAACTTTTTCGTGCGGCAGGGAGAGACGCTCGGCCTCGTGGGCGAATCGGGATGCGGCAAGACCACCACCGGTCGCTGCATCCTGCGAGTTTACGACCCCACCGACGGAAGCATTCTGTACCGCACCGCGTCGGGGGAAGAGGTGGACATTGCGTCCCTCGAGGAAGATGCGTTGCGGCCCATCCGCAAGGACATTCGCATCATCTTCCAGGACCCCTATGCTTCGCTCAACCCGCGAATGAACGTGCTGAACATCGTGGGCGAGCCGCTGCGGAACAACAACATCGCCAGCGGCAAGGAGTTGGAGGATCGGGTTGCCGGGCTGCTGCGGCGGGTGGGGCTACGCCCCGAGTACCTGCACCGCTATCCGCACGCCTTTTCCGGTGGTGAGCGCCAGCGGATCGGCATCGCCCGGGCTCTGGGCGTGTCGCCGCGCTTGGTGGTGGCCGACGAGCCCGTCTCGGCGCTGGACGTATCGGTGCGCGCCCAGGTGCTGAACCTCCTGCAGGACCTCCAGGAGGAGTATCAGCTGACCTACCTGTTTGTCGCCCATGACCTCAGCGTGGTGCGCTATCTGTGCAACCGCGTGGCGGTGATGTACGTGGGGCACATCGTGGAGCTTTCCAAAACCCACGATCTGTATGAGGAGCCCCTGCACCCGTATACCGAGGCGCTGATGTCGGCCGTGCCCAAACCGGATCCACGCCTGCGCTCCAAGCGCATGATCCTCGAAGGCGAGGTCGCCGATCCCTCGAACCCGCCGAGCGGCTGCTACTTTCACCCCCGTTGCCGCTATGCCCGGGAGAACTGCAAGCACGAGATGCCGGAACTCCGGGAGGTGCAGCCGAATCGGTTCGTCGCTTGCCACTATGCCGAGCAGCTCAGCCTGCGGGGCGTGGGGGGCCAGGCGCGGGGCGACTCGGCCAGCCTGCAGCCTGTGTGATGGTTTGATCGACCGTCACACCGCATGACGAAACAAAGAGGCGGGCCAGCGGCCCGCCTCTCTCATTGGTCGCGTCAGTCAGCGGCCTCTACCGCCTCCCGCGGTACAGCTCCCCCTCGTGCATCATGCTGCGCTCGGTAAAGGTGCCTCCGCCGTCCTCGCTCCGCTCCAGATGAT
>JAAZBQ010000802.1 GCA_012513725.1 Chloroflexota bacterium | reverse complement strand
GGGCAGGCGCCTTGTCGCTCGCGGGAAGTGTGGTACAATGACGGATGTCGCCCGTCTGCTGACGTCGGGCGTGCCGTTCGGCCTAGCGATCAGCAGCAAGGGGGACGCTGCACATGTCCGTATCCGCGGCCACCGGCCAGCGCATCGCCTTTGAGGCGAATCCCAGGATGTACCGCTTTTTGCGGTGGTTGCTCACCTGGCTCATGCGCATCGTGTACCGTTACGAGATCACCGGCCAAGAGCACGTGCCGGCCTCTGGACCCCTCATCGTAGCCGTGAACCACCTGCACCTGTTCGACCCCTTTGCCACCGCCCCCGCCGTCGACCGACAGATCACTACCCTGGCCGCAGAAAAGTGGCAAAAACCGGGCATCATCGGCTGGTTCCTGCGCTCGGCCGGCACGATCTTTGTCCGCCGCGGCGAGGTGGACCGCCAGGCCCTGCGCGCCTGCCTGGAGCTGCTCGCCAAGGGCCAGGCCCTGGCCATCGCCCCGGAGGGTACCCGCTCCAAGACGGGCACCCTGCAGCGGGCCAAGGCCGGCATCGCCTACATCGGCACCCGCGCCGACGCGCCGATCCTGCCCGTCACCATCTGGGGGGTCGAGCGCCTGCGCGACTGGATGCGCCTGCGACGCCCCACCTGCCACGTCGTCGTCGGAGAGCCGTTCCGCCTGCCCAAGACCAACGGCAGGGTCTCGACCGACGTGCTGCAAGAGTACGCCGACCTGGTGATGCTCCGCATCGGCGAGCCGCTCCCGCCCGAATATCGCGGGGTGTACGCCGAGCGGATTGCCGCCGTCGAGGCGGGGCGCGACGACGGGCCGGCCGCCCTCCGCGCCATCGAGGCGCGCTGAGATCGCCATGCCCTACGACGTCGACGTGCAGATCGACCCGGCCATCACGCCCGAGATCTCCCCTGCGGAGATGCGCGCCATCGTGGAGGAGGCCCTCCGGTCGCTGGAGCAGCCCGACGACGTCGAGTTGGCCCTCATCGTCACCACCGACGAGCAGATGCAGGAGCTGAACCGGGGCTTTCGCGGCATCGACGCGCCCACCGACGTCCTGTCGTTTGCCGCCTCGGAGGGTGGCGATTTCGTGCTGCCCGCCGACCTGCCGCCGTACCTGGGAGACGTGATCATCTCGCTCCCCGCGGCGCGCCGGCAGGCGGAGGAGCGCGGGCGGCCGCTTCGCGACGAACTGGCGCTGCTCATCGTCCACGGTTGCCTGCACCTGCTGGGCTACGATCACGCCGAGCCCGAGGACCAACAGGCCATGTGGGCGCGACAGGCCGACATCCTACGCCGGCTGGGCGTAGAGCCCCCGCCAGACCTGTAGGTCTGTGCGAGGGGAACCAAAGCGCCGCCTTTGGCATCATACCCGTGTCCGCGCGCCGTCCAGCGGGTGGATCGCCCGGCGCCCGGCCCCAGTTCGAAAGGATCCTGCCATGCGACCTGACCGGCGCGCCAACGCCGACCTGCGCCCGGTGGCCATCGAGACGGGCGTGCAAGAGTACGCCGAGGGATCGGCCCTCATCGCCTGCGGCCGTACCCGGGTACTGTGCGCGGCATCGGTGGAGCCCCGGGTGCCGGCGTGGCTGGTGGGCCAGGGCCGCGGCTGGGTGACGGGCGAATACGCCATGCTGCCCCGGGCCACCGACACGCGGCACCCCCGCGAGCGCTCGGGTCTCTCGGGGCGCACCCAGGAGATCCAGCG
>JAAZBQ010000801.1 GCA_012513725.1 Chloroflexota bacterium | reverse complement strand
GCGGACCTGGCCGACAACAAGGTTCGCAGCCTCCTGGTGATCGCCTCGATCGCCGTGGGCGTGTTCGCCGTGGGCATGGTCGTCGGCTCGTACGTCATGATCTCCAGTGACCTGGCCCTTTCCTACGCCGCAGCGAACCCGGCGAACATCGTCCTGACCGTGGACCCATTCGGCCTCGATCTGGTGGACAGCGTGGCCCGCTTGCCCGGCGTCGCGGCCGCCGAGGGGCGGCAGGAGGTCGTGGTGCGGGTGCACAAGCCGGACGGTCAGTGGGCCACCCTCACCCTGACCGCCGTGCCGCGATTCGCCGAGACGACCATCAACATGGTGCTGCCCGTATCGGGTGCTGTGGCGCCGGCGGATCGAGAAGTGCTCCTGGAGAACCAGACCATGGAGGCGCTGAGCTTGCGCCCCGGCGACCTGCTTCCCGTGGAGCTGCCCGACGGATCTGCCCGCGAGATGCGCATCGCCGGCTCTGTGCAGGATCCTGCCACGGGCTTTGAAGGCCTCATGGGGATGCTGAGCGGCCTGGTTACCTACGATAGTCTGCCCTGGCTGCACCAACCGCCCGTCATGACGGAGCTCGTCATCACCGTGGCCGAGCAGCCCAACGACCGGGCACACCTCGAAGCGGTGGCCACCCGGATCACCAACCACCTAAAGCGGACCGGCCGCCAGACCTACCGCACCGCCCTGAGCCCGGGGAACGAACACCCGTTGGCGTCGATCATCGATGCTCTCCTCGGGGTGCTGGGCCTGTTGGGCGTGCTGGTGGTGTTCCTCAGCGGCTCGCTGGTGGCCAACACCATGTCGGCCCTGCTGGGCCAACACCTGCGCCAGATCGGGGTGATGAAACTCGTCGGCGCGCGGCGCGGTCAGGTCATCGGCCTGTACCTGGCGCTCATCGTGGCCTATGGTTTGCTGGCCTTGGTGGTGGGCGTGCCGACCGGCTCGTGGGGCGCCTATGCGCTGGCGCGCTTTGCCGCTGGCATCATCAACTTTTCCCTGCAGGGCTACCGCCTCGTGCCGCTGGCGGTGTGGCTGCAGGTGGTGATCGCCCTCCTGGCCCCTCCCGTGGCCGGGCTGCTGCCCATCCTGAACGGCTCGCGCACCACCGTCCGCGAGGCGCTCAGCGCCGTGGGACGGGAGTCGGGCTCCGCCGCCCGAGGATGGCTGGACCGCCAGATGGGCCGGGTGCGCTGGGTGTCGCGCCCCCTGCTCATCTCCCTGCGGAACACCTTTCGGCGCAAGGGCCGCCTGGCGCTGACCCTCCTGACGCTGACCCTCGGCGGGGCGGTGTTCATCGCCGTGCTCAACGCCCAGGTGGCGCTGAACGTCAAGGTCGAGCAGTTGACCCGCTACTTTTTGGCGGACGTGAACGTGGAACTCGCCCGCATGTATCGCATCGAGGAGATCGAGCGCGAGATCCTGGCCATCGAGGGCACCGAGCGGGTGGAGGCCTGGGCCGTGGCGGGGGCGGAGCTGTTGTACGGGGATGATCGCCCGGCGGAGATGATCTCGATCATCGCGCCGCCGGCCGACAGCGACCTCGTGGAGCCCGTGTTGATGGCCGGCCGGTGGCTGCTGCCCGGCGACGAGCGGGCCATCGCGGTGAGCGACGCCTTTTTGGCGCGCTTTCCGGATCTGGCGCCGGGAGATCGCCTGACGTTGCGGTTGGCTGGTCGCGAGGCCGAGTGGACGGTGGTGGGCATCTTCCAGTACACTGGTCTGAGCGATCTGATGGCCTACGCCGAGTTCTCCCATGTCAGCAGCGCCGTGGGCCTGCCGGCCCGCGCGGCCATGTACCGCGTGGTGACCACCGAGCACGATCTCGCCGCCCAGCAGTACGTCACGGATCGCCTCGAGCAGCGCTTTCGCGACCTGGGCCTGCAGGTGACTTCGGTGGAGGCCGGCGCGTCGCTGGCCGAGACGTCCAGCGATCTGCTCGGGATCCTGACCACGGTGCTCCTGGTGATGGCCCTCCTGACGGCACTGGTGGGGAGTATCGGCCTGGCCGGGACGATGAGCATGAACGTTCTGGAACGCACTCGCGAGATCGGCATCCTGCGCTCCATCGGCGCGCACAACGGGATCATCTCCCGGCTGGTGATCGTCGAGGGGCTGATCATCGGGCTGCTCTCCTACGTGTTGGGCGGGGTGCTCTCGTTTCCCATCACGGCGGTCCTGTCGAACATCATCAGCATGTCGATCTTTCACGCGCCGGCGGAGGCTGCGTTTACCCCCAGCGGGTTTGCCGCCTGGTTTGTGGTGGTGGCAGCGCTATCCACCGTGGCCAGCCTGGTGCCCGCACGAAACGCCTCGCGGCTGACCATCCGCGAGGTGTTGGCCTATGAATAGGCGTCCAGGCGACGTCGCCGTTGCCCGGCAGTGTCGTTAGTGAGTATACGGAGTAAGCCATGCAAGTCGCGTATCGTCTGAGAGGCCTCGCCCTGGTGGCGCTCGCTGCGCTGTTGGTGGCGGGCTGCGGCATCGCCGATGCCGCGCCAGTGGCCAGCCCGACCCCGCCCGAGATCCCCGTGGTGCGTTCGGACACCGGGGTGATCGCCGAGGGGCGCATCGTGCCGCATGCCTACGTGAGCCTCACCCCGGCCCAGGGGGGGCGGGTCGCCGAGGTGCTCGTCGCCGAGGGCGACGCCGTGGAGGCGGGGCAGCTGCTCGTGCGCCTGGATGACGGGCACCAGCGAGCCGCCCTTGCCGAGGCCGAGGCGGCCCTGGCCGGCGCTCGGGCGAACCTTGCCCTCGTCTCGGCCGGCCCGGAGGCGGAGCAGATCGCCGCTGCCGAGGCCGGGGTCGAGGTGGCGCGCACCGCGGTAAGCGTGGCCTCGGGAGCGCTGGCCGCTGCCCGGGCGCAACAGTCACGGGTGCAGTCCGGCGCCACCGACGAGGAGCTGGGCATCGCACAGCACCAGCTGGAGCTGGCCAAGAACGCCCTGTACGCGGCCCAGGGCCAGCGCGACGCGTTGTGCGGGCAGGCCGACGCCCTCGGCATCAGCGGAATGTGTGATTCGGCACAGGGGCAGGTGCAGCAGGCCGAGGAACAGGTGCGCATCGCCGAGCTGCAACTGGCCCAGGTGCAGCGGGGCGCCGGCATCCAGGATCTGGCCGTCGTTGATGCCCAGGTGCAGCAGGCCCTCGGGCAACTGGCCGGTGCCCAGGCCCGGGTGGCCGAGGCGGAGGCCACCCTCGCGCTGCTGACCAAGGGGGCCACCGCCGAGGCGATCGCCGTGGCCGAGTCGCAGGTTACCCAGGCCGAGGCCGCGGTGCGCCGGGCCACGGTCTCGCTGGAGGAGACCGAGCTGCGCGCGTCGCTGGCCGGGCGGGTGGCCACGCTGTACGCCAAGGTGGGCGAGCTGCTCTCCCCGGCCGTGCCCGCCGTCCAGATCGCCGACCTCTCCGTGTGGGAGGTGGAAACGGATGACCTCACCGAGCTGGAGGTCGTCGCCGTCTCCATCGGGCAGGCCGTAAGCCTGGTGCCCGATGCGCTGCCCGACCTGCGCCTGGCCGGCCGCGTGGTGGCCATCCAGGATGCGTTCGGCCAGCGGAGCGGCGACATCATCTACCAGGTGCGCATCGCCCTGGAGGACGACGATCCCAGGCTGCGCTGGGGGATGACGGTGGCGGTGCAGTTCGAGTAACGGGTGCCTGGGGCACACGAGGCTGAGCGGGAGGACGACGGGGCGTGGGGTGGAGCGCCGAGGCCTTACAGGCCTATATCACCTTTCTGGCCACTCTCCTGGTGATCACCGATCCCTTGGGGAACCTGCCCCTCTTCCTCCTCTTCACCGAGCAGTACACGGCGGCAGAGCAGCGCCGCGTGGCGGCCATTGCCACCGCCTCGGCCGCCGGCATCCTGGTGTCCTTTGCCCTGACGGGCAACCTCGTCCTGCAGCTCTTTGCCATCGAGCTGCCCGCCTTTCAGATCGCCGGCGGGCTGATCTTTTTCATCTATGCCCTGCAGATGCTGCGCCTGATCCCCAGCGGCATCAAGACCAGCGGCGCCGAGCGGCAGGAGGGCATCGCCTCCGAGCACGTGGCCCTGGTGCCGCTCGCCATTCCCCTGCTGGCCGGCCCCGGCGCCATCACCACCGTTCTCGTGTGGCGGGAGCGCCTGGTCAGCGGCCTCAGCCCGGCGGCGCTCGTGACGGGGATCGTGGCGGTGTGCCTGGTCGTGTT
>JAAZBQ010000800.1 GCA_012513725.1 Chloroflexota bacterium | reverse complement strand
TGCGCCCGCGGGGCAAGAGGAGCCACCCCTTGATCGGCTGCCCGCCATAGCCGCTAAAGGTGACGTCGAACGTCTCGACGGTGCGCAGGCAGGCATCCACGGGGCGAAAGGAGGCGTCCAGCGGGTGAGCGCGCGCTTCGGCGAGGGTCCCCGCCCAAAAGGCGTCAAAGTCGGGCTCCTCCTCCCGCTCGGGGCAATACGATCGCAAGGCGTCGATGGGCAGGTCGAACCAGGGCATGGGAACCTCCTCCGCAGGGAGAACGATGCGCTATCGGGACGATGCGACATCGGCACGATGCGCGATCGGGATGATACCCCAGCAACGAACGATCGCGCGGGATGGCCGGCGGCATCGCGCGACCGTCCCGCCGTCAGAACGGGCCGCCGTCAGAACGGACCGCTGTCAAAACGCTATCTAGGACGTGGACCTATCCTGCCGCTTCCTCTAGCGGCTCCCCGTGGGTGAAGGTAAGGTGGGGGGCCGAGTGCGTAGCCGTCAACGGACGCAACGTCTCCAGCATGGCCTGCGCGTCGGCGTTGGGCCAGCGGGGGTTCAGGATCTCATAGTACGACACATAGCGCGCGCCGCCGAGCCGGCTGACATCCCCTTGGTAGTAGGGGAACGTCTCCGGGCGCCGGGCCCAGGGAGTCAAGCGCTCGTAGGCCATCCGCAGGGTACGGCCGTTCGGCGCGGCATAGTCAAAGAGATCGATCCCGCGGAGGCGGAGGATCTCGGCGGCCAGGGTCTGGGGCATCAGGGAAAAGTGCGAGTACCACAGGCCGTGGTCGCCGGTGCCGTTGTTGCGACCGACCTCGTGGGTGAGATGGCCGTCCTCGGCGATCTGGGTGGCGATGAACTCCTTCCAGCGCTCGGCGCCGGAGGCCAGGAGGGAGTCGTCATCCAGGTAGGCGCCCACCGCACAAACGAGCAGCAGGCCCCAGTTCCCCCAGTTGTTCTGCCGGTCCATGCAGTTCAGCGGCAGGGCCACATCCCGCAGAAAGAGCTCCCAGGTCCTCTGCTCCTCGGCCGTCCAGCGCGGGTGGCCGCGCAGGAGGTCGGCAGCAAAAAGGAGGGCCGGAAAGTGGTAGGAGAAGGAGAGGGTAGAGTCCTGCCGGAAATCCGTGTCGGTAAGCGACGTGGCCCAGGCGTTCACCAGGCGGAGCGCCTGGTCGGCATAGCGCTCCTCTCCGCTCATGCGGTAGGCGAGGGCCAGGGTGTAGGCGGCGTTAGCGTCGCCCTCCAAGACGCCCTTGGACTCGCGATGGCCCTCGGGGTCCCCATAGTAGCCGGGCACGAACCAATAGTCCGGTACGTGGGGCTCGCGCTGGAGGCACTTTTCTGCCTCGGCGAGCAGGGCCCGGTAGGCGCCGGCGGTGGGCTCGACGTCGCGGGCGATTCGCGCGGCCAGTTCGGCCAGCCGCGCCTCGGACAGAAAGACGCGGGCGGCGGTGGGCGACGAGCTTGGGTGGGTCATGATAACATCCTCATTCACTCAACAAGGTGCCCCGGAATGCACCGTGCACGGGAGTGCACCGTGCACTCGGGTGCACCGTGCACCGGGGCAGGGTCACGATACACAGGGATCGGGAGGAACCCCCGCCCGTCGCAGGCAGGCCTGCTATCCCTCTACAACGACCACCGTGTAAAAGCTGCTGCCAAAGCGCCGGTCGTCGTTCACCTGCATCTGCCAGTCGCTCCGGTATTCGCCGGCGGCAGCGGGCGCGGTCAGGGTGACCGAGACCTGTGCGGTATCGCCCGGGGCGGTCTCGGGCACGACGACGCGGCTCTCGGCGCCCATCTGGTCGTTGCTGACAAAGACCAACCAGTACCCCCGGCCCCAGGGGCAGGAGCCCGTGTTGCGGATCTCCCAGGTCTTGA
>JAAZBQ010000119.1 GCA_012513725.1 Chloroflexota bacterium | reverse complement strand
GGCATGATGAAATCCACCACCCGCCGGGTGAGGAACGGCGCGAAGGCCTCGATGCCAAAGACGCTCTCCGTCGAGGCGGTGGCCATCGGCGCCCGCGCCGTCACCCGCGCCAGGGCGTCGGGCATGGTGTGCGGCAGCGGTTCCTCGAGCCAGTAAAGGCGGCAGTCGGCCAGCGCCTCTGCGATGGCCAGGGCGCCGGACTCGTCGAACCGGGAGTGGCAATCCACCAGGAGTTCCACCTCGTCGCCGATGGCCGCGCGGACGGCTCGAACCCGCTCGACGCCGGCGCGCCACCCGGCCCGGGGGCCGGTGCGTGGCTGGTCGGCGGAGCGCACCTCGTCAAAGGGCGCCAGCTTGACGGCGGCAAAGCCCTGTGCAACTGCCTGTTCGGCGGCCCGCGCAAAGCCCGCCGGGGCCCGGTCGCGCACGTGCCGGTTGATGTTCGCATAGAGGCGGATCCGCTCGCGCACCGCGCCGCCGAGGAGCGCGCGGATCGGCACGCCGAGCGACTGCCCGAGGATGTCCCACAGGGCCTGCTCGATGGCGCTCACCACCGTGTGGGCCACGCGCCCATCGTAGCGCTTGGCCATCCGGTGCCAGAGGGCCTGGATGCGGGTGGGGTCCTCGCCGGCCAGGGCCTCGCTGTACTGGGCGATGGAGGCCAGGGCCATCCGGTCGTTCGTGTTGTGGCTGGCCTCGCCGAGGCCGGTGAGGCCGGCATCGGTGTGCACCAGGACAAAGACCCAGTCGCCCCGATGGTTCACCCGGACGACAACCGGCTCGATGTGCGTGATCTTCATGGGATATGCCTCGCATCCTCTCGTTGGTGGCGCATGATCGCGTGGCACGCCGACGTGGCGTCCGAGCGCCCGATTGCTACGCGCCAGACGGCGCTCTCCCGGTACCCGGCTGCGCCGTACCTGGGTATAATGGCGGCCAGCCGCGAACTGCACGGGGCCGCACGACAAGGAGTCATGCTCATGAGCGAGTTCGAGTACGAATACGGCACACACGCCGCCACCGGTTGGGACGCCGCACGGCTGACCTGCTACCAGCGCGACGCCAGCCCCTCCCTCACCCAGATCGAGATCGCCCCCGACCAGGGCTGCAACCTGTTGTCCTTCCGGGTGGATGAGCAGGACTATATCGTCGCCCTGGATCGAGACGCCGAGGAACCCCGCCTGCTGGGCACGCCGATCCTCTACCCGATGCCCAATCGCGTCCGCGACGGGGCGTTCACCTTTGGCGGGCGCACGTTTCGCTTTGAGCCCAACAACGGGCCGAACTATATCCACGGCCTGGTGCGCGACAAGGTCTGGGACATCGACGACCCGGTGCTCGGCCAGAACCAGGCCTCGCTGACCGCCCGCTATCGCACGGCGCCCGGCACCGAGGCGTACGAGCGGTTCCCCATCTGCAACACCCTGGAGGTGACCTTTATCCTGCAGCCTGGGAAGCTATCCTACCGCTTTGCGGTGCGCAACGAGGATGCAGAGGCGGCGCTTCCCTTTGGGCTGGCCATCCACCCGTACTTTCCGATCATCGGTGAGCGATCAGAGGTGCGCGTGCAGGTGCCGGCCCGGGCGCACATGGCGGCGGAGGACCTCCTGCCCACCGGCGACCTGGAACCCCTGGATGGAAGCCCCTACGACCTGCGCCAGCCCCGCTCGTTGGAGGGTCTGGACATCGACGACGTCTACTGGGGCCTCACGCCGAGCAAGCCGCAGATCATCTGCTTTGACCGGATCGGCAAGGTGCTGACCCTGGAAGCCTCGGAACTGTTCACCCACAGCGTGGTGTACACGCCGGCGGGCCAGCCGTTCTTCTGCGTCGAGAACC
Source organism: Chloroflexota bacterium (assembly GCA_012513725.1). Taxonomy (GTDB): domain Bacteria; phylum Chloroflexota; class Anaerolineae; order UBA1429; family UBA1429; genus JAAZBQ01. Next base: position 1,485 of record JAAZBQ010000119.1, on the reverse strand, counting down.
AGTCCTCTTCCACCGACGCGCACAACCTGTACGCGCGAGGGCTGGAGGAAGCGGCGCACCTGACCATCCTGCCGCCGGGCGCCTCGCTCTCCGCCCGGATCGACTTTCGGCTAAGCGACCAGTAGTCCCCTGCCGTGGCCGCGGGGTGCGGCGCCCACCAGAGGGCCCCACCCCGCCTCGGTACGCCGTCTACCCCGAGACGAGCGCCCGAGCCCAGGCGGCGGCGCGCTCGGCCTCGCCCTCCTTCAGGGGGCCCTCCCTGTCGGCCACGTAGAACCCCTCGGGCTCGGCAACCGGCCGCCCTCCCGCCTTGGTCAGACGGTCGGCGATGGGCTTGGCCGCATAGCCGAACAGCCGTGCCATGAAACCGAGAATGCGGGAGCCCGTATCCTCGACCGAGATACGCGTGTCGAACGCCGCCACCGAGACGCCTGACAGGCTCCCCTCGGGGAGGCCCTTGAGCCAGTCGACCGTGGCCGGCGTGGGTCGAAACGCCCGGGTGGGCGAGCCGACGACCACCAGGGCGGCGCCCGTCAGCATATCGGGCCGCGCGTCACCGACCCGGGTCACCACCACGTCGGGTGCGGATCCGAGCGCGTCGCCGATGGCGCGGGCGATCTGTTCGGTGTTGCCAAAGACCGAATCGTAGACGACGAGTGCCTTCATGATGCGACTCCTTCTGTGCTGCATGGAAGCCGTCGGAGCGGGTGCGTATCCCCATGTCGGGCGTGCGGCGCGTTCAGGGTTCAGGGCACTGCGGCGCCCGCCCCCTCGCCCAGCAGAGCCTGGAGCGGCGAATCCTCTACGTCCAGCGGCAGTTCCACCCGACCGCGCCGGCGGCTGGATTCGTACGTCGCAAAGATGACCTCCGTGGCGCGCAGCGCGCGACGCCCGGAGAGTTCGGGCTCGCGTCCCATCTTGAGCGCGTCGAGGAGGTCCAGCACGCCGCGCTTGACGTACTCCATCCCGTGGAGCCCCTCGGCGAGCGGAACTATCCGCCAGTCGCTCTGGCCACGGCCCCAATAACGCAAGCCGACCTCCGGGCTCACGCCCACCTCGATGGTCCCCTCACTGCCCACCAGGCGGTTCGACGCAGACCACGCGGAGAGTGCCCCGGTCACCAGAAGCGCATAGACCCCGTTCGCGAACCGCCAGTAGGCGATGGCCTGGTCCTCGATCGGCACGCCAAAGACGGACTTCCCGCCGCGGGGATCCACCTGGCCGATGACCCACTCGACGGGGGTCTCATCCGCGTAGAAGAACATCATATCAATCCAATGGGTACCCCAATCATAGATGTTCCCGCAATGCGCCTCCAAGCGCTGCAGTTCGCCGATGGCGCCGCTCTGCAGGATCTCCTTGGCCCGGCGAAAGGGCGCGCCAAAGCGCCGCTGGTGGTTGATGGTCAGCTGCACGCGGTGCTCCTCGCACACCCGGAGCATCCGCTTGGCCTCCCCGTAGGTGGGGGCCATCGGCTTTTCACAG
>JAAZBQ010000799.1 GCA_012513725.1 Chloroflexota bacterium | reverse complement strand
GCTGTTCACGACCGGTTTTCTTTGCCGAACGCACGAGGAGAATATACGTGTCGGAAACGGATGCCTTGCCGCAGGGCGGCGCCCCGGCGCCCCCGCCGATCATGACCCTGGCCCGCTACATGCGCCCACAGGCTCGGCGCCTCGCGGCGATCACGGGCCTCCTGACGCTGGGGGTTGGCGCGCAGCTCGCCGCCCCGCAGATGGTGCGCCTGTTCATCGACGGCGCCGGCGCCGGGGCGCCGCCGAGTAGCCTCCTCCTGATCGCCGCCGGATTCGTTGGGGCCGCCCTGGCGGGGCAAGCCCTCGCCGTGGCCGTCGCGTACCTCGGCGCCGACGTCTCCTGGCGTGCCACGAATGCCCTGCGCCGCGACCTGACCCACCACGTCCTGCGGCTGGACCCCGCCTACCACACCCGCCACACCCCGGGCGAGCTGGTCGAGCGCATCGAGGGGGACGTCACCGGCCTGGCCGAGGTCCTCTCCACCGCCCTCGGACGCCTGGCGGTGAGCGCCCTGCTGGCCCTCGGCGTCCTCGTGCTGCTGGCCATCGAGGACCCCCGCATCGGCCTGGCGCTGGGGGCCTTTGCCGTCCTCTACGTCGTGGTGCACGAGCGGGGCCAACGCATCGCCCTGCCCCACTGGCGCCGCTTTCGCGCCGAACAGGCTGCCTGGAGCGGCTATGTCGAGGAGCGCCTAGCCGGCCTGCGGGATATCCGCGCCCTGGGGGCGGCGGAGCACGTCCTACACGGCTTTTTCCGGCGCCTGCGTCCGGCCTTCTGGTCGGAGATGCGCGCCGAGGTGCTCACCGATGTGGGCTGGTCGGTCTCCAAGATCACCTACGCCCTGGGCTATGTCGCGGCGCTGGCCATCGGCGCAGGGCTGTACTTGCGCGGCGACGCGACGATCGGCTCCGTCTACCTCGTCGTCTCCTACCTCGGCCTCCTGCGCGACCCCCTCAGCCGCATCGGCTCGGAGGTCGAGGAAATCCAGCGGGCGCGGGTGAGCGCCGAGCGCGTCGCAGCCGTCCTCGCCACCCCCTCCGCCGTGCCCGACACGGGCCGTGCCCCTCTCCCGGCGGGGGCGCTCGCCATGGAGTTGCGGGGGGTCTCCTTTGGCTATGCCGCCGAGCACCCCATCCTGCACGACGTGTCCCTGGCCCTCGCCCCAGAGAGGACGCTCGGGCTCCTGGGGCGCACGGGGAGCGGCAAGACGACCATCTCCCGGCTCCTGACCCGCTTCTACGAGCCACAAGGGGGCACAGTGCGCGTCGGCGAGCGAGACATCCGCGAGGTGCCCCTAGCGGACCTGCGCCGGCGCGTCGCCGTGGTCACCCAGGAGGTCGAAATCCTGCGCGCCACGCTGCGCGATAACCTGACCCTCTACCGCCCGGGGATCGACGATGCGGCGCTCATCGCCGCACTGGATGCCCTGGGCCTCGGGGAGTGGTTCGCCGGCCTGCCCGACGGCCTGGACACGCGGCTCGGCGCCGACGGCCGCGGCCTCTCTGCCGGGGAGGCGCAACTCGTGGCGCTGGCCCGCGCCCTGCTCCGCGACCCCGGGCTGGTGATCCTCGACGAGGCCTCCTCGCGGATCGACCCGGCCACCGCCCGCCTCCTGGACCGCGCCCTGGATCGGCTCCTCACCGGGCGCACGGGGATCGTCATCGCCCACCGGCTCGCCACCGTGGCCCGCTGCGACGAGATCATCGTCCTGGAGGAGGGGCGCATCGTCGAGCGCGGTGAGCGGGTGGCCCTGGCCGGCGACCCCGCCACGCGCTTTTATCGCCTCCTGCACGCGGGGATCGAGGAGGTGCTGGCATGAGGAGTACGAGCCGTATGCCCAGCATGCGCACAATCCGCGCCGTGGGGAGGCTCCTGGCCTACCGGCCGCTGCTGGTGGGCCTGGCCGTCCTGGGCTCCGCCCCGTACCACGCGTTGCCCCTCGCGCTGGGGCTCATCCTGCAGCGCATCCTCGACGCACTGACCGGCTCGGCCCCGACACAGGATTCCCTCGGGGCGCTCCTGGCGCTCTACCTGGCGGCCGCCGTCGGCGTGCAGGCCGCCGAGATGCTCTACGCCGGGCTGTACGCTTACCTTTGGCATCTCTGGCGGCGCCTCCTGCAGGCCAATGCCTTTCGCGGGCTCCTCGCCATGCCCCCCTGGCAGAACACCCACTCGCCCGGAGAGGTCCTGAACCGTCTGGGCGACGACCCGGAGATCCTGGCCAGCGCCGCCGGCGACATCATCGATCTGGTGGGGAGGGTGGTCGCCGCGCTGGCGGCGCTCGGGGTACTCCTCCGGGTGGATGCCACCCTCACCCTGGCCACCCTCGGTCCGATGCTCGCCGTCCTGGCCATCAACCGCTGGGCGGGGCGCAAGATCGAGGACCTGGCCCGCGCCGCCCGCGAGCGCGGCGACGCGGTCACCGGGCTCCTCGGCGAGGTGCTGGCCAACGCCCAGGCCCTCCGCACGGCAGGCAGCGAGGAATACGCCGCGGCGCGCCTCGCCGATCTGGGCAACGCCCGCCGCCGCGCGGCGGTGCGCTCGACGGCCTTTCGGCAGGCGCTCCGCGCGCTGAATGCGGTTTCCGTCGTTCTGGCGACCGGGGTGCTCCTGTTCCTGGCCGCCGGGACGTTCCGGCGGGGCGGCCTCACCGTCGGGGAGCTGGCCCTGTTCATCACCTACCTGAGCTCAGGGGCCATCTCCGGGTTGGCCTCCGCGCTCGGTACGCTCTTGGCCACGTTCCGCGAGGGATCCGTCTCCCTCGCGCGCCTCGGCGAACTCACCCCCGGCCCCGAGGATCGGGCGCTGACCGCCCACACGCCCCTCCACCTGCAGAGCACGCCCCCGCAGGCCGCAGCAGCGCCGCGGCAGCCCGCCGACCGGCTCGAGGTCCTCGAGGTGCGCGGCCTCACCGCGCAGCACGCCGCCTCGGGGCGGGGGGTTGCGGGGGTGACGCTCGGGCTGGCGCCCCGCAGCCTCACGGTGGTCACCGGGCGACTCGGCGCGGGCAAGACGACTGTCCTCGAGGCGCTCCTCGGGCTGGCGTCGCGCGAGGCGGGGGAGGTGCTCTGGAACGGCCGCCCCGTCGAGGACCCCGCCGCGTTTTTCGTCCCGCCGCGCTCGGCCTACGTGCCGCAGGCGCCGGTACTCTTTAGCGAGGCGTTGCGGGAGAACATCCTCCTCGGCGCGCCCGCCGACGACGTAGCCCTCGC
>JAAZBQ010000798.1 GCA_012513725.1 Chloroflexota bacterium | reverse complement strand
GCGTCTTGGTCGGCGTCACGGGCGTGGCTGTGGACGAGGGAAGGTCTCCCGCCCGCACCAGGCGCACGGCGTCGGCCGCCAGGTTCCGCCCGGTCGTCGCCGCGTCGGACACGCTCACCGCCCCCTCGCCGGAAAAGGGGTAGCGCCCCAGGAGGTTCCACTGCCCCCCGTCGGCCTGTTGGTTCACCCGCACCGTCGCCTCTCCCGTCAGGTGATGGATGGTGTAGGGTGCGTCGGTCGGGCGGTTCTCGGTGGCCCACCACCAGGCGTACACGTCGTAGAGGCCGGAGGAGGGGACGTCGAAGCGCCACGTGGCCACGTCGCCGCCGGCGCCGTTCTCGCGGTTGTAGCGGTGGGATGCGCCATAGTGGGGGGCGTCCAGGCCGCTCCACACCTGCCAGGGATCCTGCACGTGGACGGCCGAGAACCCGGGATCGGCGTCGTCGACGATGACCTCACCGGGCGCGGCGGTGGGCAGCGGGGTGGGGGCCGGGGTGGGCTGGTCGGGCGAGTCGGCCAGGGAGACGATCTCCCGGGTGCCGGTGGTGCGGTCGTAGAGGAAGACGTCTGTAAAGCCGTTGGTGTCGCTGGGGAGGAGGTTGTCGGCGCGGTGGGAAAAGCCGACGTAGCGGCCGTCTCCCGAGATGCAGATGTCTGTCACCAGGAACCCCTCCCGGTCGGTGACCCCATCAAAGGGCTCGGTCAGCCAGGCGAGTTCGCCGCTTTCCCGGTCGCGCACATAGACGCCCGCGGGGACCTCGATGGGGAGATCGACGACCTGTGTCGTGTAGCGAAAGGCCACCGACTTGGCGTCGGCGGAGAGCGCTACGTGGTCAGAGTAACCGGGAAGTGCGACCCCAGCACTGTCGAGGGCAATCTCCTCGTCCTCTGCCGCATCAAAGTCGTAGATGTGACCCACCTTATCCTCCCAGTCGGAGAAGACGTGGTACGTCGTGTACGCCACGTACCGTCCATCACGGCTCACGCCGGGACTCCCGATGTCCCCGTACTCCGTGACATGTCTGGGGAGCAGAACGAGCGCTTCGGTCACACGGTTGTACCGATACGTGCGGCGAGGGCCGTGGAGCTCGTCGATATAGTAGTCTGGATCATCCTCTGTGATCGTCATCATGATCCTATTGCCATCATCCGCGATAGAATAGGCGTGGATACTATAGACATCATAATCCACGGCGGCTGGAGTGCCGATCGAGAACGTTTCGTGGGTCGAGCGATCGTGCACATAGTAGCATGGCCCGTTCCAAGGGCACCCGCCGGCCGCGGTCCCATAGTACGCGCTGAACAGCACGTATCGCCCGTCGGAGGAGATATCCTCCAGCGAGGCAGAGCCATCCATCTCCGCACCGCCAATCAACGACACCCGTTCGGTCTCGCCCGAGGCCAGGTCATAGACGAACACGTCGCCGTAGCCATTCGCGTCGCCCGGCACCAGGTTCGACCCCCCAGAGGAGAACGCGACATAGCGCCCATCGCCCGTGATCTGGGCTGCATGCGAAAAGCCGTTCGACTGCTCGCCGGTCGACGATACCGAGACCCGCACCGTCCGCCCCTCCTGGCGGTCGCGGACGAATACGTCCCGTTCATCGTTCGTATCATTCGGGACAAGGTTGGTCGCCTCGGACTCGAACACCACGTAGCGGCCGTCGTCCGAGATGCTGCACCGGCACGCAAATCCGTTCGCCTGCTCGCCCACCGCAACGGCGATTGGCCCGCTCCGCGCACCCTGCGGCGCCACGAGCAGGCCCAGTACCACGGCCAACGCCAACGCGCGACGTACCAGAGGCATGGTGCACCCCCTGGCCTCCGGGCAGCGGCCGTTAGCGAGTCAGACGTCGAGGGGATCGAGAGCGGGGCACACGGGGGAACGCGACACGGTGGCGCCCAGGCGACGTTCGGGGCGATGGTGCGACCCTGCACGGCAAGCCCATACAGAAACAACGCACGCGCACGCTATCGCTATCGCCGCACCATTCGCGAGGGGGACGGGCAGACCCGTGGTCTCCCACTCCGATAACCAGTCTACTACTGCGTGTGGGCTAGGTCAAGGGGTCTTTTGCACGAATTCACGATCAAGGGCCCTCCCCCGGGCACGACTCCCAGGAGAGGGCTCGCACAACCGAGGCGCCTACTCGGCCTCTAGCTCCTCTTCGTCGAGATCGTCCTCGTCCTCGTCCTCCAGCCAGTCGTCCTCGTCCTCGTAGGCGAAATCGAGCTCCAGGGGGTTCCGATAGACGACTTCGAGCTTGGCGCGGCATTCCGGGCACTCGACGCGCTGGCCGAGGGTGGGGTTGCCCCGCACCATAAACTCCTCGTCGCAAGAAGGGCACACGGCATACGGCATGATGGTGATCCTCCATACCACAGACGGCATCCATGGGAACGATGTGCCCGTAGAGTACCATCGCGCCGTGCAAATGATGTGGCAGGCATGTGGCAAATACCGGGCAAACGGGCGGTTCGCGTCACCGGGGTGTCACGGGGGTGGGCTGAGGGCGTGGGTTGGTGTTGCGCCAAGGGCACGAGCCCCAAGGCGCGGGGTTTGAACCCCGCGGCCTTGGCCTGGCGGCCCCCGCCTACTCCTCGCCATCGCCCCCCAGGCGGTAGCCGATGCCCGGCTCGGTGAGGATGAACTCTGGACGGCGGGGGTCGTCCTCGACCTTGCCGCGCAGCCGGCGCACCAACCCGCGCACTAGCTCCATGCCGCCGGCGCCCTCGAACCCCCACACCCGCTCGACGATCGTCTCGGTGGCCACCGTCTGCCCGGGGAAGAGCATCAGCGTGTAGAGGAGCCGGAACTCGAGTTGGGTCAGCCGGCGGGGCGGGCGGGAGCCCACCTGGACCATTCGGGTGGCCGGATCGAGCCGCAGGGCGCCGACGGTAAAGGTCGGCAGCGAGCGGGTGGCGCTGTTCCGCCCGCGCCGCAAGAGGGCGCGGGCCTGCATCCCCAGGATCCGGGCGCTGTAGGGGCGCTGGATCACCACGTCGGCGCCGGCCTCGTACACCTGCACCTGCTCATCCTCGTCGGTGGCGTTGGTGACCACGAGGACGGGCGCGTCGCTATCGCGCCGGGCGCGGAGGACCTGCGCGCGGGGCGACCCGGCCCGGGTGGCCAGGACGACGAGGTCCGCCGGCCGCTCGGTCAGGGTGCCCAGGGCGCTCTCCAATCCAGAGGCGGTGGCCACGGTGAGGCCGCCCTGCTGCAGGAGGAAGCGCAGCAGCGCCGTCTCTTCGACATCGTCACACACGAGCAACGCGTGCATGGTGCACCTGCCTGGTGGGTGTGGGTTCCTGCTCGACGCGGGGAGTATAGCCAAGCGCGCCCGCCGCGCAAGCCACGCCCCCCGGTGCCGAAACGGCTCCGGTATCGGAGTGCGGCAGTCTCGCTGCCGCCTTGTTCTCGGCCACTCTTGGTGACCGTTTTATGTTCTATTATGGATCCTAATGGCGGTAGCGCTCTGGGCTGGGGCTCTGGGCTGGGGGTCTGGGCGAGCGAAGACCGCCAGCAAGCTGGCGGAAGAGAAAGCGGCAGCAGGCTGCCGCACTCCATAGCAAGATGCCGCACTCCAAAGTGGTTAGCACCCGGCGGGGCGGAGGAGCATCCGGCGCTCGGCGTGCTCCTCGACGTCCTCCCGGGCGTAGAGCATCGGATGGTACTCGCCGGTGAACCAGGCCTCGGCCTGATCGTCATAGTGCCGATCGCCGGGGTGGCCCGACTGGCCCGGCGCCAGGAGCGCCCGGGACGCGCCGAGATCCCCCAGGTCGATCACCATCCGGTAGGGCGGCGCCACGACGCTGGTGGAGGCCAGGTCGCTGCGGCTGGTCCCCGTCGCCCACACCGTGGTAGCGTCTCCCCCCGCGGGATAGGGCCCCCGGCTGAACGCTGCGTCGGTCAGGGCGGCCACCCCCAGGGGGTGCTCGAACGCCACCCGGTGGAGCGCCCCCCACGACCAGCGCGCGGGATCGGGCCCCTGCTCCCGCCGCAGCCGCCGCACCGTCTTGAGCAGGGCCAGGCGCATGACGTCTTCCCGGGTCTCGCCGTGGCCCAGGTCGAACCAGTAGGGGATGGGCCGCTCGAGCATCACCTGCAGCCACTGGAGCGAGCGATCGGCGTAGAGGGTGTGCTCGACGAGGAGGGTGTTGGGCCCCTGCCCCATCGCCCGCAGGGTCACATCGACGGTCTCGGGCGCCCCGCCGGCGCCGGCGGCCTCCTGTCGGCCGGGGACCTGCCGGGCCGGCAGGCGGCGGAGCATCAGGCTGAGCATCTCGCCGACAAAGACCTCATACACTACCGCCGCGGCGCTATCGGCCGCCAGCCGGCCATCCCAGCCGCGCACCAGGTCGAGGACCTCCCGAAGGATCGGATCGTCGACCGGGAGGCCGGTCAGGTGGCGGGCGATCTCCCGGGCGCTGGGGGAGACCAGATCGAACTGCATCTCGCGCATGTAGGCGACGTCGGCCGCCGGCCGCGCGGCGATCAGCTCGCAGATGCGCTGGGCCCGGTCGCCGATGCGGGTATCCCGCCCGATGTAGTGGGGATAGCCGTCGTCGACCACCCGGTTGTTCGCCGTCGCCAGGTAGCCGCACGCCGGGTTCAGGGCGTGGGGCAACTCGTCAAAGGGGATATAGCCGGTCCATTCATAGGCATCGGTCCAACCGGGCACCGGGAGGCTGCCATCGCCCTGGGCCCGGATCGGCACCCGCCCGGCGAGGGAGTAGGCGATGTTGCCCTCCACGTCGGCGTACACGACGTTCTGCACCGGCCCCGACCACTGCCGCAGCGCCTCGCGCATCTCGTGGACGCTGCCGGCCCGGTTCATGGCCAGAATCCCGGGGATGATCGAGCGGGGCTCGAGGCTCGGCCAGCGTAGGGCCAGGGGCTCCTCGTCGGCCAGGTCGGCGGCCAGCCCGTTGATGATCGGCCCGTGCCGAGTGACCACCACGCGATGCCGGCGGGGCCGCCTCCCCCGCACGCGGATCACCTCCTCGTGGACGACGGCGTCGTACCACTCGCCGTTGTACTCGGCGCGCACGCCGCCGTCGCCGTTGGGGCGCAGCCGCTCCATGTACAGGTCCTGCACGTCGGCGTAGCTATTGGTATAGCCCCAGGCCACCCGGCCGTTGTGCCCGGAGACCACCCCCGGCACCCCGGGGAACGAGACGCCCGTCACGTCCAGCCCCGGGCAAACCAGGTG
>JAAZBQ010000797.1 GCA_012513725.1 Chloroflexota bacterium | reverse complement strand
CGCCGATGAGCACGGTCGCGGCATCGGGGCGGACGGGGAGCCAATCCGCCCGGGCGATGGATGGAGCCCAGGGCGCCGCCAGTCGGCGCCACGCGGCGCATTCGTCCTCGAGAACGGACAAATCGCGGCGCACCGCGCGCAGGTGAGGGAGCGCGGGCATATCGTCGCTCGCATCGCTCGCCAGGAGACTGCCGACTGGGACCCGGCGCACATCGGTGGCCACCGCGCCAATCGCTCGGCGGAGGCGCACGACGCGATGGGTTACGCCGGCAGCTGCTATCACCACCAGGGCAGCCAGCACGGCCAAGAGCACGGTACGCGGACGCAGGCGTTCTGCCATGCTCTTCAGCGACGCCCCCGGCATGCGGTCCGGTCGGGCAGGGCTGCGCGACACACCGTCGGGACTATTCGCCGGCATGGCGCTGCAGGCGCTGCATCAGCCCCTCGTAGTAGACGCCGAACGGAGTGAGCGAGCGCGTGTCGCGCTCGCACAGATTGCCGTTGAACCCCTCTCCCGGCGCCTCGTCCCAGGCGCGATGATCCAGGCTGAACCAGAGCCAGCCCTGCACGAGCCGGTTACCATCCGCTGGATAGCCCAGGTCGGGATCGGCGGCATCCTGCATAAAGGTGAAGGTGCCCTCCATAAAATCCGTGATGCGCTGCTCGCCAGAGGGAGCCTCCGTCAGGCTATCGAACCAGGAGGAGGGGTACAGTACGCCCATCTCGGAGATGATGAGCGGCTTGTCGCGCTCCCCACGGTCGGCCATCCAGCGGCGGAAATCCCAGATGTGCTGGACAAAGAGGTCCACGTTGGCGCTATCCCACCAGGGATAGAGGCGCCCCTCGGAGGCCGCGATGCCCACGGGAATGCCGCAGCCATAGTCCTCGGCATGTTCCTGGAGCACCAGGTTGTGGATGTTCCAGACGTCGACGGGCATCGTCTCGCCGTAGCGGGCCCGGTAGGCAGCCCGGGTGCGGTCCAGCCACTCGAGGCGGAGCGGCGTGGGCTGCACGATGGAGCCGATGGCCACCCGGGCAGTGGGATCCACGCCCTTGAGGAACGTGTAGACCTCGTGGTAGATGTCGGCGTACGCTTCTGGCGTGCGCATGCCCTGGTAGATGCACTCGGGCTCGTTGCCCACCTTCCAGATGGCGCCGGGGTTGGCCTCCGCGGCGCGACGGAGGAGATCCCAGTCGGGTGGGTACTTTTCCGGGCGGACGAGGATCGTCTGCATGTACTCCACGCCGCCGGGTCGGGCGGGAGCCTCCCGAACCTCGTAATCGGCGTACCACCCAAAGGGGAGGCGCTCCAGCGGGTAGGAGGACAGGGCGCCGGAGGTCACGACCAGCCCAGCACGCGAAACGACCTCGGGGATGGAGCGGCCATAGACGGCGGGCACGAACACGGAGGCCGCTGCGCCACCGTCGACGGATCGGAGGGGCGGCGGGGGGCCTGCGGCAAGGGCAGGCATCGCCGTCCCACCCCGCCCGCCCCATGCGCAGAGCAGCAAAGCGCCCGTCACGGCGAGAAAGCCGGCGGCGCGGTACGCCGCCGGCGAACAGAACAGGGCAGATGGCAGGCGAATGCTGCAGAGCCAGGAACGCATGGATACTCCGGTGCGACGCCTAGCCGTTCCGGACTAGCGGGAGCACGATGAGTGGCTCCTCGAACGGCACGACGATCTCGGTGATGGCGGGCTTGGGCTGCACGACGACGTCCTGGCAGTGGCGGACACTCCGGCATCCGGCTTCAGCGTTCCCCTCGACGCAGACGGTATAGGTCTCCGGGTAGACACTGGGAACGATGAAGGTACCCGTGTCGGGATCCGACATGGTGCTGATGACCTCCGGCGTCGAGCTGCCCGCGCGGAGGAGGGTGATCAGCAGGGGGCGTGCCAGATCGGGATAGAACGCCCCTGGAGGGGTGCTGAACTCCAGACGGCCGCGAATCGAGGTCATGTCGCCCGGCGTCCAGCCCTCCTGGGCCAGAGCGGGCATGACGGCCAGCAGGGTGAGGCCGGCCAAGACGGCCACGGTCAGCCAGGTGATGCGCGGGCGGCTCGGGCGGCGGATACGGGAGCGGAGACAGCGAATGGTCACGGTGCGGCTCCTTTCGATGTGGTGGCGCGATGCGGAGTCCCTTGCCCCGTGGCAAGGACCCTCCCTTCCGGATGGCGGTCACCGGTCGGGTATGTCGAGTCGTGTACGGAGAGGCTCCTCGGCCTCCTCCGTTCCCTGATGAGACGGCGCTAGTTCACCTCCTGACGGATGGCCTCGCGGTATGCTTGACCCACCGGGGTCAGAGCGCCCGACGCGTCGTAGAGGTCGCCGTTGAACTGCCCGGCGGTGCCGGTAGCGAACCAGGCAAAGTGCTGGACGTGGTCGGTGGCGTAGAGCCAGGCCACCGCCTCGCGAACAAAGCCCGCCACGCGTTCGGGATCCTCCTCCGGACGGCCCAAGTGGCCATCGTGCAGGCCGTACAGGGCGCCGAACTCCGTGAGAAAGAGGGGCAGATCCTCGTCCCCGATGTCCTCCATCCAGGCGCGAAAGGCGACAATGCGCTTCTGGAACTCGGCGAGGTCCAACTGGTCGCGTTCGGGCTCCAGGATGTAGTTGTGAATGTGCCAGGCGTCGGGCGCGGGCCAGACGCCGAACTCGTCGCGGTAGGCGTGGCGGAATGCGTCGGCCCACAAGGTGTCGGCGTTGGCCACCCCGCCGGCCACGATCCGGCACGCAGGGTCGATGCGTCGCGCCAGGGCCTCAAACCGCCCGTACAGGGCGGCATAGGCGCCGGGAGATAGGTCGTCCTGGTACGGGTCGTTCGGTTCGTTACCCACCAGCCACCAGGATCCAGGGGCCTCCCGGAGGGCCTCCGCGGCGGCCTCCTCGTCATAGTGCGGTCGGACCAGGAGCACCCGGGGGTGTCCCTCCAGGGACTGCCCCCCAAAGCCGTACGTGTAGTACCAGACGGGGGCCAGAAGGTCCAGGGCCTCGCGGGGCACGCTGGCCGCCATCACCACCCCGGCACGGGTGGAGAGATCTATCGCCCGCGAAGGCCGAGGAGCGCCTGCACTGGAGCACGCCCCCAGGACTAGCGGGATCAGGAGCAGATCCATCAGGGTCCACCACCGGGCCGGCGGGCTCGTTCGGCGCCGAGGCCGCCTGGGGGTCATGCGTCGTCGTGCTCGCGGACCTTGCGTCGGCCGGTGCGAAACGTCCGCTCGATCCAGTTGCCGGAGGGCCGGTGCCCGTTGCCGTTCGCCGCGTCGTCGGTGTACCTGTAGGCATAGTGATAGGGGCCGTAGCCATACCCGTACCCATAGCCATATCCGCCGCGCCCCTTGGTCTGCACACGGTTTAGCACCATGCCCAGCGGCTTGGCGTCGGCGCGCTCGAGGATGTCCAGTGCCTGGGCGCAGACCTCGATGCTGGTGCTCCCGGCCTCGGCGACCATGATGGTGCCGGTGGCCAGGGCTGCCAGGATGCCGGGGTCGGCGACGGCGAGGAGCGGCGGGCTGTCCAACAAGACAACGTCCGCCAGCGCACACAGCTCGTCAAGCACCTCGGCCATGCGCGGCGAGGCGAGGAGTTCGGCAGGGTTCGGTGGCCGCGTGCCGCAAGGCAGGAGATACAGGCCGGGCACCTCGGTGGGTTGCAGGAGTTGCTCGACCCCATCCGCCTCGCCGATGAGGAGCGAGGAGAGCCCCGTCTCGGTGG
>JAAZBQ010000796.1 GCA_012513725.1 Chloroflexota bacterium | reverse complement strand
TTGCTGCTACCAGAGGACGTCCCTACTCGGCGGGCGCCCCCAGCGGACCGAGGGCCGTCGCAATCTCATCAACACCCCGGGCATAGGCGTCGCGGGCGGCCTGCAGGCGCTCGGCGACGCGGCGGTTCAGGTCAGCATCGGGCTCCCGGGGCTGCATCCAGCCGGGGAAGAGATCCGCAGCGGCATTCAGGGCCTCGGCCTCACCAGCCCAGTGCTCGGCGGCCGCCATCAGCGCGGGTGCCGCGGCCGGCCGACGTTCCGCCACCTCCCGGAGATAGGGCGCCGCCCGCGCATGGGTGGTGCGGTACACGCCCAGGCAATAGTGGTCGCCGTCTGAGGCCACATAGTCGGGCCGACGGAAGCCCGTAATCCAGCGATCCCAGCAGGCCAGGCCAAAGAGCATCCTCCAGGGACCGCCCGGACAGCATCGAGCGTTCTCCTGGGAGCGCGCATGGCGGACCGCCTCCTGGAGCGAGGCCACCTCCAGCCCGGCGATGTCGGGCTCCCCGACCCGCTCCCCGATCAGGATGGCGCCCAGGGCCGGATCACCGGCGCCGGCCCGATCCTGCGGCGCCTCGGCATAGCCATCCGTACCCTCGTAGGCGCCCCGCCCCTGCAGGGTGCCCGCGGCGTCGTCATAGCCGGCGACGACGTCCCATTCCAGCATGGTAAAGGCGTGCCAGAGGAGCACCGGCCGCCCGGCGTCCACCTCGGCCCTGATTCGCGTTAGGATCTGGGGCCACGCCGTTACCTCGTCCGCCCCGGCGCCCTCCAAAGGCGACAGCCACACGGCCCGGTAGCCGAGGAGGCGGACCAGGTCCTGCGGCCCCATGGCCGGCGCGACGGTCGGCGCGCAAGGACAGATCCCTCCGATGCGGAACGCCCCGCCCGAGAGGCCCTGGACGGTGGTCGGGGAGAGGCGCTCCCCGCGGTAGTTCAGCACGAGCCGGGCCCCCTCGAACATGGGGTCCCACAACGCATAACGATCGACGCCCTCGAGAACCACGGTACCCGTCGTCATGGCGCGCCCTCCTGTGGGTGCTGCGGACTCGCAACGCCTGGCGACCGGGCGGTGCACCCGGCCCGGCATGCACCACTGTAGCACAGGTTCTCGTCAGGAATTGTCATGAATGGGCGGGGGCTCCCGACGCCGCGGGGTACTCGACCCGGCGTGGCACGCCGGTCGCCCTAGCGAACCCCCTGCTGGAGCAGGATGACGTTGTTCGGCGAGGTATCGCCCTCGAAGTAGAGGTGCCACTCGCGGCCCTCGCCGGTACGCTCCAGGCCGGCCGCCTCCATGCCCCGAAAGAGCCGGTCGTACGCCTCCTGAATGCCCGCCAGGCTCCCGGAGAAGAGCAGCGTCGCGCAGCGAAACGCCGGCAGAGCCTGCACCTCGGTGCCGGGTGGCGCCACGGTGCCCTCGGCCACGGGAAAGCCGGTGCCCATCCAGTAGACGTCGCTTCCGCTCTCCGGCGCGGGCCTGTAGCGCACCACGATCGGCCCGCTGGGGCGCACGCCGGACGCCTCCCGCGCTGCCTCCAACGCCGCGATCTCCCGGTCCAGGAGCGGGTCGAGTTCTGTGAGGAGCGCCTCGCCGCCAACGCACAAGTAGTGCCAGGGCGACCAGGTCAACACGCGGACCTCACCAAAGGCGTTGTCGCTCGCAGTAGCCGGTTCATGGGTCATCGTGGTCCTCCATGGATCGAGTCGATGGGCGTCCCGGAGGGCGCCGTCCGTCCTACGCCAGTCGCTTGAGAATCGCCACGGGCACCTCGGTCGGCCCGCGAAAACCCAGCCGTTGGGCCAGGGAGACGGAGGGGGCGTTGTTATCCCAGCACGACCACCCCGGCGTCAGGCCCCGCGCCAGGCAGGCGACGATGTACGCGCGGCAGGTGCGCAGGGCGTACCCCTTGCGGTGGTGGGCCTCCTCCGTCTCGACGCCGATCTCGGCAATGCCGTCGCCGACGAACACGCTGTGGCAGCGGCTCACGGGCTCCTCCCCGGAGAGGAGCACATAGCCGACCCCCTCGGCGAGAAAGCGATCGACACCGCCCCAGCACTCCGGCACGCTCCCGGCGGTCTCCACAAGCGCGCGGTCGTAAGGAACGAGGCGACAGCCGGCGGGGAGATCCTGCCCGTCGTCGGAGAGCGCGGCAAAGGCCGGCGCATCGAACGCAAACTCGAACCGCCTCACCCACATCGGCCCGCAGCCGGCCAGCGCGGCATCGAGGGCCGCCCGCCACGCGGGCGACAGGGCAATGAAAAGGGCATAGTCCTCGCCGGGCGCCGCCAGCGCCTGGCGCACCGCCTCGGCGATGCAGCCCCAGGGGGCGTGTCGCGGCGGCCCAGTGTAGCTTAACCGAACTTATAGCTGCGTGCGCGCATCAGAGTGCTATACTGGGGTGCGGGTGACGCTTGGGCGCTAGCTGTACCTGCCGCCGCCGGGCGGGCTGAGCCGGCGCAGAGCGCCACCTGCACGATGCCCATCGGGAGCGCGCGTGCGTACAAAGCGTGTGTAGCGAACACGTGACGGCGCCCCGTCCCATGCGCCATGCTGTTCTGCTTTCCTCTCGCTACTAGGCGGGTCCACAGGGGCCGTGGGCAGGTCCGCAAGAAAGGCGTCTCGGGCAGATGGTGTACGGAGGAACAATGAGGTTACGCTGGACTGCCATCGTCGTCATGGGGCTGGTCTTGGCGATCGGCCTACCCGTGTCAGCAGACGGCTTTTCCGAGACAGGGTACAACTGGAACGCGAGAATCTACAACGGCACCTACGACGGCATCGATCATGTGCTGGATGGCCTGTACTTTGGCGAACCACTTCCCTACATCAACAACCATGTGGTGATGAAATGGTGGAACATCATCGACCGCCAGGGGGGCGGAACCGATGAGGATGGAGTGGTGATCACGCACACCAAAGACGGCACGGTCTACCAGTTTTGCACGTCATCAGGCTGCTACGCGATCCACTGGGTGACCAAGAGGCAGGGACACGCGGCCCCTTACCATCCGGGTCTCGGCCGATACATCCACTGAGTCGCCCGGTATTCGGCCCCACCGCTCCGGCGAACCGGGCGTGAGGCCACCTGAGCGCTCTCGCCAGCATGCGAATTTGCCGGCGCGACGCCCCGGAGCGGCCCTGGCCGGCGGCGCCAGGGCCGAGAGGTTCTTGCGCCGGTTACAGCGCCCGCTCGACGCTGGCGCGGGCCGTCTGCAGGTGGCGGAGGGCGTCGTCGAACGTGGTCGCCTCGCTGGCGGAATCCAGGGCACGGCCGGCGGCGGCGAGGAGCGCGGCGACCTCTTGGGCGGCGTCCTCCTGCTGGTCCTGCCGCAGGCTCTCCTCGAGGCGCTGGGCGCGGTCGACCAGCCGGCCCACGGTCTGCAGGTCCGAGTCCAGGCGCCCGATGGCGTTGCTGATCTGCCGCTCGGTCCCTAGGTACAGGGCCTCGGCCCGGCGCGCGGCGTTCACCGCCCGCTGCAGCCGGTCCACCGCCTGGGTCAGCGTGCGCGCCGAGGCGCTCTCCTCCTCGAGGGCGACGGCCGCCTGCCAGATCTCCTCGGCCTCCTCGGTGCCCCACGAGATCCGCGCCCAGTGGCTCTCCGTCCGCACGTGGTGCACCAGGGCGTCGATCCGTTCGTTCGTGGCGGCCATCCGCTGATAGTCCTTGGAGAGCGCCACCAGGCGACTGCGGTCCTCCTCGATCTGCTGGATGGCCGCCTGCAGGCGCCGCTCGAGGTTCTTGCCCTCCCGGGCGATCAGGTCCCGGAGCGAGGCCGGGTTGGACGCCTCGTACTCGACCGCCGCCCGCCAGCCGTCCAGATCCCGGACCAGCGCCTGGATATCCTCCTCGGGGGCGGGCAACTGGTAGGGGTCCATCCGCTGGAGGCGGCCCCACAGGCGATCGATCCGATGGACGGTCTCTCGCTGCATCTTGTGGTACTGGCGCACGCTGCTGCGGTGCTCGCCGGCCAGTTCATCGATCTGCCGTTTGATGGAGGGCAACCAGCGATCGGTGGCCTCGTCATAGTCCACCCGGGTGGGCTCCAGATACAGGCGGCTCTCGTCGGAGAAGGTGCCCACCAGCCGATCCAGGCGCTGCTGGAGTTCCGGCAGCATCTGGGCGCGCAGTTCCACGAGGGCCGGCAGGGTGCGCTCGCTGATCTCGCGGATCTCCTCGTCGAGCGCGTGGTGCACGTCCTCGATGCGCTTCAGCTCGTTCTCCAGGTTCGCCACGCTCCGCTGAGCCTGCTCCATCTGCTCCTGGGCGGCGGTGAGCGATTCGACGGACTGCAGGAGCCCCGTCTGGGTATAGCGCCTGCCCTCGCGCACGTCCCCGGGCGCCTGGGCCAGGGCAGCCTCCGCTTCGGCCAGGGCGGCTTCGGCAGCGGCGGCCTCCCGCTCGTGGGTCCTGTCCCAGTGCACGGGATAGGCCCGCAGCCCCTCGCAGATCGACTGAAAGCGCCCGCGCCACGCCCCGCGCTGCTCGGTGGACACATCCCGCAGGAGACGCTGCACCCGCTTGACGGCGTCGGGCATCTCGGCCAGGCCCTGTCGCGCCTGGGTCAACGTCTCGAGCGCCTCGTCGGCGGCGGCCATCGCCTCCTGATAGGCCTCCATGGTGCCCTCGGCGCGATGGGCCTCGGACTCCTCGCAAAGCTGGTGGGCGCGCGCTACCAGCGACAGGCTGAGATCGGGCTGCAGGGTGGGATCCTCTCCGCTCATCTCCTGGCACATGGCCATCGTGTCGGCCAGGCTCTGCTGTGCGTCGCCGAGGGCGTCCTTGCTCTCGCGCATCAGGGTGTCGATGCGGTCGAGCTGCTGCATGGCGGCCTGGATGTCCGTATCGAGCACCAGCGCCTGCCGGGTGACCTTTTGGTAGTTGTCCATGCTGGCGGAGGCGCGCTCGACGTCGGGCAGCCGCTGGGCCCGGGCGCGGAGATCATCGACCTCGGCAGCGAGCGCGGGCTCGGCAGCGCCGCGGGCCTGCAGCCCCTGCCAGCGCTCCTCCACGAGGCCCAGGGCGCTGTACACCCGGGTGAGAAGGTTCTGGGCGCGGAGGCGCGCCTCGGAGGCCTCCCCGAGGAACCGGTCGATCTCCTGGAGGTATGCGCTCGCCTCACCGAGGTCCCGGTCGATCTCGTACACCGTCTGGGGCTCGTCGGTGGCGGCGGAGAGGCGGTCCAGGGCGTGCTCCGCCTTCATGCCGATCTCGGCCAGTTGCCAGGAGGTGCGCTCCAGCCCCTGCATGCCCTGCTCCTCGACCGCCTCCAGCACGGCGGTGAGCCGGGTCGCCTCGGCGCGCGTCTCGTTCAGCGTGGCGCGGGTGCGGCTCGGGATGCCGTCGACGATCTGGGCCTGGGCGTCGAGGACCTCCAGCGAGGCGCTGGCCCGATCCACCAGCCGCCACAGCGCCCGGGCGTCGCGCCAGGCACGCACCGCCTGGACCAGGGGCGGCAGCGCCTGAAGGGCCAGCACCTGGGGCAGGGTCAGCGATATGATGGGGACGCTCTGGAGCGACGGGCGCAGGGCCTCCGCCTCGGCCACCGAGGTACGCAGGTTGGCCAGGTGCTCGCGCGCCAGTTCGTCCGG
>JAAZBQ010000118.1 GCA_012513725.1 Chloroflexota bacterium | reverse complement strand
CGCGATCGCCGAGGCGCACGCGCAGGGGGGCCCCCACGAGGTGTCGCTGTACACGCGCCCCGGGCGGCGGGGCCGCTGGGAGGCGGCCATGCTGGAGTGGCTCCTGGCCCGCCTGCGCGCCGGCGCGGCCCGGCCGGTGCGCACCACGATCTCGGCCCAGCACCTGGAGGCCCTGGAGGCCGCCGAGTCGCTGGGGTTCCGTACCGTGCGGGTGCTGGACCAAATGGAACTCGATCTCGCCCCGTCCCCCTCCCGCGAGCGCGCCGTGCGCCACGCCGGAGCGGGGCATTCCCTTTCCGCCTAGACTACTCGATCCGCGGGAGGCATGTAGATGAGCGTAGCTGAGGAAAGACTGCAGATTCTCAAGATGGTGGAGAGCGGCCACATCACGGCGGACGAAGCCGCCCGGCTGCTCCAAGCCATCGACGCGGCGGAGCCCCACGAGGCCGGCGCCCAGGCCGGCAGCAAGCCGCGCTGGTTCCGGGTGCGGGTGACGGACCTCTCCACCGGCAAGCCCAAGGTGAACGTCAACATCCCCATGGGGCTCGTGAACGTCGGGATGCGCATGGGCGCCCGGTTTGCCCCCGACATCGCCGGCATCGACACCGCCCAGGTGATGAACGCCATCCGCGATGGCGTGCAGGGCAAGGTGATCGACGTCGAAGACCGGGACGACGGCGAGCGCGTGGAGATATTCGTCGAGTAGCGCGCCACCGGCCGCTCTAGCCGGCCCGCTCTACCCGGCGCGCCCCAGCGGTGGGCGTGCCGCGTCTCAGGAAAGGCAGCGTGCCCCATGCGCCGATTTCTGCTCCGCTGGATCGTCAGCGCCGCCTCCGCCTATGTCGCCATGCGCCTCGTGGCGGGCTTTCGCATCGAGGGCGGCTGGACGGTGTATTTCTGGCTGGCCCTCTTTTTCGGGCTGGCGAACGCCCTCATTGCCCCGCTGCTCAAGTTCCTCACCTGCCCCCTGATCCTCCTGACGCTGGGCCTGTTCACCCTGGTGATCAACGGCGTGATGCTCCTCGTGGCCACCCGGGTGGCGCAGTTCTTTGGGCTGCCGGTGTTCGTGGACACCTTTGGCGCCGCCATTCTGGCCGCGTTGATCATCAGCGTGGTGAGTTTCCTCCTCAGCGCGCTCCTGGGCCTCGACCGGGAGGATCGGCGCCGCGATCGGCGCTGATCGCGGCCCTCCGCCCGGTAACGCCCCCCATCCGACGGGGTGTGTTCGACGCCGGCCCGCAGGGCGTATACACTCTGCGAGATATCCAGGCGTCGATTGATACCCAGCGGTCGATGGCGAAGGCGAGGAGGCGAACATGCTCGTGCTCTTGACGGTCCTGCGAGTGGCGGTGTTGCTGGTCATTGCGGCGGCCAGCGTGGTCAAGTACGTCTCCACCCGGGACGTCGGATTCCTTATCCTGGCGGTGGCGCTGGCCATCTGGCCACTGGCGTTGGCGCTGCTAAACCCCGTGATCGTGTCCGCCCTCACCTCCGGCGCCATGCAGCGCGGCGGCCAGATGCTCGGACTCAGCGTTGGGGAGATCGTGGCCCTCTGGAGCAGCGTGCTCAACGTCGTGGGCGACCTGCTGGGCCTGGCCGGAGTCGTCGTCCTGTATAGCGGCGCGGGCAGGCGGAACGCGGCCTGATTCGGGCTCTCGTCGCACAGCGCCCACCGCATGCAAATCGCCGGCCCCCTGAGGGGGCCGGCGATGGCTTTTTAGGCGGAGAGAGGAGTGGTCACTCTTCCCGGCGGCCGGTTGCCCGACCGCCCGCCGAACGATACAGGCTCCGCACGCCGATGGCGATGATCAGGCACCCCCACGCGATGAACAGCACGCCGCGCACGGGCCGCGAGATGAACTGCAAGGTGAGATAGTACACGAACCCCGGGAAGGGCTGCACGCGGTACAGGTGGGTGAGCAGGTAGGCGATGCCCAGGCTGAGCCCCACCGCCCCAAGAACAAAGAAGCTCAGCCAGCGCCCGATGTCGCGCAACTGGGTCCGCGAGCGAGTCATCTGCGCCTGCACGTTGCGCGCCAGGGGCGAGATCACCGCCACGGCAGGGGGCGCGCCGGCCGCGTCGAACAGCAGGTCGTCGGGCGGCTGGGGGGCGACCTCGGAGCGGGGGGGGCCCAACTGCGTGTTGATGTCCTCCTCGACGCCGATATAGCCCGCGGCGGTGCCCAGGTCCATGGCGACGGGAAAGTCCTTGTGCTCGGGGAGGCGGCCTAGCACCTCCCCCAGGGTGCGGGTGTTCAGCACCATGATGGGGCGCGCGCCGGCCGCGTAGGCCATCGCCACGTCGGCGCCGCCATCGCCGATGACATAGCACTCGTTCAGGTGCAGGGGGAACTGCCGGGCCGCTTCCCACAGGGCGCCGGCCTTGGCACCCCAGCAATCGCAGGGGCTGCCGGTCGGGTGGGGGCAGGAGATGAGTCCGTCCACGCGGCCGCCCGCCGCCTCTACCTGGCGGGCCAGCACTTGCAGGCCGTGGGGCGAGGGCTCCCCGGCGCCGGCGTAGAGGAACAGGAGCGTATCGTCGGCGGCCAGGGTGCGCACGGCCTCTAGGGTGGCGGGAACCAACCGCCAGGAATCGGGCTCCGCCTGTAGATCGAGCCCGCTGTCGCGCAGCAACGAGTCCTTGTGGATAAAGATCGCTTTCATCTTTCCTCGGGGAGGCTGAGGGCCCCTGCGTGAGCGGGCGAGGCGAGGCACCGGACCGCCATCCTAGCCCAAGGGGCCGGGGCTGTCAACAATGGGTTCTCGCTGGGCGCAGTCGGGGTCAGCAATTCCAGGTATGACCTGGCGACCCCGGACGGACGCGGGATTGGTGTCGGAGTCCAGCAGGCTGCCGACTATTCCCCAAATGGCTTCTCCAGTGGAGGGATCCGGTAATGCTGCGCGCCACTCGTCCCTGATGGTGTGCGTCCGCGCACATGACGACTCCTCATCCGCGCCGTTCCGTCACATCTGGAGTTGCTGAGTTGGGGTTGACAGTCTGCCTCCCGGCCTTATAATAAGGCCAACCTTAACATCTGGGCCGCGATCGTTATGGTGAATATGAATATCGCGGCATTGCGACACCCCATGCGGGTGAGGTAGGCTCACGTGATAGACAACCATGCTATACCCCTTTCTTTCGTACCTCCTGGCGAGCCGGTGACCATCGTCCAGCTCTCCAGGGGCTTTGGATTTATGGCGCGCCTGGCCGCTCTAGGGTTCACGCCAGGCGCCGAGGTGCGGGTAGTGCGCAACCAGGGGCGCGGCCCATTGATCGTCTCGGTGCTGGATACCGAGGTGGCCCTGGGGCGCGGCCAGGCCGCGCACATCATCGTGCGCCGGGGGAGGTAAGAGGATGAGCTGCCACGACTCCGTTGCCGCCCCCACCCGCGTCGAAACCCGCACCGACGTCGTGCGGTTGGCCCTGGCCGGTCAGCCGAACGTAGGCAAGAGCACCGTGTTCAACATCCTCACCGGCCTGAACCAGCACGTGGGCAACTGGCCGGGCAAGACGGTGGAGCGCCGCAGTGGCATCTGCCACCACCACGGCATGTCGGTCGAACTCATCGACCTGCCGGGGGCCTACTCGCTCACGGCGGCGTCGCCCGAGGAGCTGGTAACCCGCGAGTACATCATCGACGAGCAACCCGACGCGGTGATCGTGGTCATCAGCGCCGCGGCGCTGGAGCGCAACCTCTACCTGGTGTCCGAACTCCTTTGCCTCCCTGCCCCGTTGGTCATCGGCCTGAACATGATCGACGTGGCCAAGCAGGAGGGCTTTCAGGTGCAGCCCGACGTCCTGGAGGAAACCCTCGGGGTGCCCGTGATCCCCATGGTCGCCGCCAAGGGCCAGGGCGTCCACGAGCTCCTCGACGCCGCCCTGGACGTCGCCGAGCACGGGCCGATCCGCGAGCCCGACCGCCCCCAGGTCCGCGAGGATCACCAGGAGGTGGTCGGCCATCTCCAGGACCTCATCGCAGAGTGGGTGCCGGCGCCCTATCCCGTAGAGTGGGTGGCACTCAAGCTGTTTGAGGGCGACCGGGAGATGATCGTCCGGATGGAGGGCGAGATGCCCGCCGAGCGTTGGGCCGAGGTCCGCACCATCCTGGACGCCCACGAAGACGCCATTCTCGCGGTGGCGGGCGGGCGTTATGCCTGGATCCGCCGAATGACCCAAGCCGCTCTTGTCCGCCCGCGCGCCGGACAGGTGACCCTCACCCACCGCCTGGACGCGGTGGCCACTCATCCCTTCTGGGGGCTCGTGGCGTTGGCGGCGGTGTTGGCAGTGATATTCAGCCTGACCTATTCTCTCGGCGGACCGCTCCAAGAGCTCGTGGCCGAGCACGTCGTCGGCCGCGCGGCCGGTGCGCTGGCGCGCGTCCTCTCTGGAGCGCCGTCCTGGGTCCGCGGCCTCGTCGTGGAGGGCGTCATGGGCGGCGCTGGCACCATGCTGACCTTCTTGCCCATCCTCTTGATCTTTTTCGCCTCGATGGGGGTGCTGGAAGACCTCGGCTACATGGCTCGCGCCGCCTACGTGATGGACCGCTTTATGCACGTGTTGGGGCTACACGGCAAGTCGTTCCTGCCGCTGTTCCTGGGCTTTGGCTGTAACGTGCCGGCCATCATGGGCGCCCGGGTGATCGAGTCGCGGCGTAACCGTCTGCTGACCATCATGCTGGCGCCGCTGGTCCCCTGTGCGGCCCGGCTGGGGATGCTCGCCGTGCTGGTGCCGGTGTTCTTTCCCGGCAGCGCCACGCTGGTCTCCTGGGGCCTCATCGCCCTGCCCCTGGTGGTCCTCGCCGTGGGCGGTGCGGTGGCCAATCGCCTCCTCTCGCGGGGCGACGAAGCGCCGTTCATTATGGAGATGCCCCTCTACCACGTCCCCAACCTCAAGACCATCGGCATCTTTGTGTGGACCCGGATCCTGGGCTTCCTGCAAAAGGCGGGTACGGTGATCCTGGGGATGTCTGTGGTGGTCTGGGCGCTGGCCACCCTGCCCACCGGCGAGGTGGAGACGAGCTACCTCGGCCTCCTGGGCCACCACCTGGAGCCCCTCGGCCGGCTGATGGGCCTGGACTGGCGACCGTTGGTGGCCATGTTGAGCAGTTTCGTGGCCAAGGAGAATGCCGTCGCCACACTCGGCGTCCTATATCGCGTCGGCGAGGCGCCCGGGGCGCTGGGCAGCGTGCTGCAGGCCCACCTGACGCCCGCCGCGGGGCTGGCGTTCCTGGTGGCCGAGATGCTCTTTATCCCCTGCGTATCGGCGGTGGCCGTCATCCGCCAGGAGACGGGCTCCTGGAAGTGGGCGGCGCTGAACGTGCTCCTGCTGACGACGCTGGCCCTGGTGGGCGGCGTGGCCACCTACCAGGTGGCGCGGTGGATCCTATGAGGGCCAGGGAGGAGTACCCGGTGACGCAGGAAACGCACGAAACGCACGATCCCCTGGAGGCCCTGCTGCGCATCCTGGCCACCGAGCAGGCCATCACCCTTCGCGGGGTGGCCGAACGCCTCGACGTGGCGGAGGCCACCATCGAGCAGATGCTCGAGACCCTGCGCGGGGCGGGGTACCTGCGCGTCCTGAGCGCCTCTTGCGACGGCCATTGTGCCCGGTGTGCCTCCAGCGCCACCTGCGGGCTGTTCAGCGGCAGCCGCATCTGGGCCGTCACCGAGCGCGGCCGCCAGGCGCTGGCTGCCGGGCAGCACCATTAGGCGACGCGGGGGCAGCGCGCCGGAAGCCGAATCCCCCTGGGCGCTGCGCCGCCGGATTTGCGCGCCGGTAGCATCCGTGATATAGTCTAGCGGTCTGGGCCCCCTTAGCTCAGTGGATAGAGCACCGGCCTCCGGAGCCGGTGGCAGGCGTTCGAGTCGCCTAGGGGGTACTCGACGGAAAGGAACCGGCCCGCTCGCATGAGCGGGCCGGTTTTTGCGTTCCACGCAGCCTGGCCTACGGCCGGACCAGCGTCTCCGCCAGGGCGTCGATCTCGGCGTTGGAGCCGAGGACGCCGATCTCCAGGAGGTACTCCCGGGTCTCGCCCGGCTCCAGGAACTGCAGGAGCCCGTCGGCGCGGTCCTTGGGGCGGCCCTCGACGCGGCAGTTGGCCGGCTCCAGGCCGGTGACGTAGGTTCCCGCGGCGACCATCTTCCACTGGGTAAAGATGGGCAGCTCGGCCTGGCGGTACTTGAGATATATGCCCAGCCCCTGCCCGCCGCCATAGCCGCGGTTGGCCAGGATCATGGTCACATAGCCGGCGGCGTCGGCGGCCATGTCGTGGTAAAAGCACTGCTCGAGGTAGCCCTGGATGGGCGCCTCGTAGGTGCTGTGGACGTCCAGCCCCGGCGCGGCCACCTCGTCCCGCGGGGTGACGGAGCGAGAGGGCGCCAGGAGGGTCGTCCCCTCGTCCAGGAGGGGAAAGCCAAAGTTCACGTGGTACAGAAGCATGTGGGGCGTGGTCTCATAGCCCTCGTTGGTGACCACGTCGCGGATCATGAGGCGCGACTCGCCCAGGCGGCTCCAGATGCGGCGGTCCATCAGGAGGTTCTCGCCGAACACCACCGCCTGGCGCATCTTGCCCCGCACAAACATCTCGTACTCGTCGCCGCGCCAGGCGCCGTCGGCCCACACGTTGGCGGCCGGGGTGTGGGAGATGCGCCCGTGGAGGCCGAGGTCCTCGCCGTCCTCGATGGTCGCAGCGCCGGCCGTGGTCATCCCGCAGGTGACCACCATGCCGCCGTGAAAGGTGCGCAGCCAGCCGCGGCCCTCCGGCTCGAAATAGGCCGGGTGCACGGGGCCGGTGGGCGATTCCCACACTAGCGAGGCGCCGTTGTAGCGGACGACGCCGACGTCCATCCCCCGGTCGAGGAGCACCGTGTAGGCGAGGCCGCTGCCGGTATCCACCTCGGCATAGCGGGCGCCGCGGGCGTTGCCGTCGTCGTACTGCCCGAGGCGCACGCCGCCCAACTGGGACTCTTTGCCGATGCGGCTGGCGAGCTCCTCGCGCGTCCAGGTCCGTCCGTAGAGATTGGCCATGGTTGTTGTCCTCCTTGACGCTCCCTTCCCGGAAGGCAAGGCACCTTCCAGGAAGGTTCTTCACAGGCGCGCCGTCTCCCGGAACCTTCCCGGACCCGAAGGGGAAGCCAGCTTCCGGGAAGGGGAGTGGTTACGCCAGCAACAAGTACGGCGATTCGATGTAGCGAACCAGGGCCTGGAGGAAGCGGGCCGCAGGGGCGCCGTCCACCAGGCGGTGGTCAAAGGTCAGGCTCAGCCACATGGTCTGGCGCACCT
>JAAZBQ010000795.1 GCA_012513725.1 Chloroflexota bacterium | reverse complement strand
TTGACCGGCGGGATCACCAGGGCGACGACGGCGAGGAGGGCCAGGACCATGTAGGGTGCGAACGCCAGCCACAACGGCATCGGCATCTCCTCGTCGGGCGATTGCTCTGTGCCATCCTGTTGCCCGGTGTCCTCGCGCTGTCGCTCCTCCTCCTCTTCCCGACGCGTGGCCTCCTCGGTAAAGATGATGGCCGGCTCGTTCTCGTCGTGCTGCCGGTAAAAACTCCAGCGGTTCAGGGCAAAGGTTACCAGGAGCGCCGCCGAAGTGGCCAGGAAGCAGGCCACCGTCGGAAGGAGGGGCAACAGCAGGAACAACAGGCCACTGTGCAGCAGCGAGATGACCACGATTGCCGGGCCGCCGCGCCGGATGGCCCACCAGCGCCCGTACAACCAGGCCACCGCCAGCCCGCCGAGGAGGTTAGGGATCCAGAGGAGGCTGGCAGCGTAGCGCAGGGTGAGCGCCTGGTTCGGCAGATCGACGACGCTGAGGGTCGCCAGCCACGTAGCCCCCAGCGATCCAAAGGCGTTCGCCCAGGCGGCCCCGATGATGGGCAGCACGACGGCGTACACCGGCTGCACCCCCAGGCCGATGAGCAAGGGCGTGGTGACCGCCAGGGGGGTGCCAAACCCGGCGATGCTCTGGATGAACGAGGCCAGCACCCAGGCGAACGCGAGCACTACCAGGAGCCGGTCGGGCATCAGGCGGCGTACGCCCCGCTGCATGGCCACAAAGGCGCGGGCGTCATCGGCCGTGTTGTAGAGGATGAGGGCCGGCCAGACGACGTACAGCACGAATATGGCGTCCCAGATCCCCTTGCCCGATGCTGCGGCCACGGTCTCTAGCGGCGTGCGGAAGAGCAGAAGCGCCACGAGGACCGCCGCCGCCAGGGCCACCGGGGCCGCCGACGACGAAGACCAGCGTCGCCCGACCAGGAGCACGAGGAGCGCCAGGATCGGGAGGGACGCGGCCAGCCACGACAGCAGCGTGATGGGCAGTTCAGTCGATTGCGCTTGCATCGCTTACCTCAGCGTCCTGGGCGACCGGCTGCCAGCCTCCAGGACTATGCCTGCTTTTCGTCTTCGTCCTCGCCCTGCACCGACTGGTAGAGCCGGGAGATGAGGGGGATCGCCATGGCGACAAAGACGAGCACCAGCCCCAGCCACAGCAGCGCCTGGTTCACGTCGCCCACGCCGGCGGTGTACATCACCCAGGCGCCGACGAGTGCCAGGATCACGGCGATGCCCAACTGCCAGACGCGCACTCTGAGCCATTCCATCGCCTCGCCTCCCTACAGGATGTAGATCGCGGCCACCGCCACCAGGCCGAGCACCGCCACGACGGCCAGCATGTAGATGACCGTCCGGCGGATGACGTCGCCCGTGCCGCCGGTCAGGCCTACGGCGCCGATCCCGAGGAGCACGTTGCCAGGGGCCATGCTATTCGCCACCGCAGCGCCGGCCGTCTGCCCCGCCAGGGCGACCGACTGGGAGATCTCCAGCGCCTGCGCCGTGCTCTGCTGGAGGGACCCGAAGAGAATGTTCGAAGAGAGGTTGCTGGAGGTCATGAACGCCCCCAGGCTGCCGATGAGGGGCGCCAGGAACGCGTACACCGGCGCGCTGGCCACCGAGGCGATGCCCAGCGCCAACTCCTGGATCTGGCCCGATCCGTCCATCACGGTGGCCAGGGGCACGAGCGCCAGGAGCGCCATGGCCGAGGGGATGCTGGTTTTGATCGTGTCGACGAACACGTCGTCGATGCGGGTAGTCTTGATATACCCCCGGGCCCGGAAGAACCCAAAGGCGACGAGCGCCGAGACCAGCAAAAAGGTGCCGGGGTGGGTGAGGGGGGCGAACGCGCTGTAGGCGTCCTCCGCGTCCGTGGTCACGCCGTAACCCGTGGTGAGCTCGGGGAACGGCAGGCCGACCTCGAACTGCTCCAGGGTCCGGGTGACCGGCGGGATCAGGAGCACGATGATGATGAGGGCGATCAGCAGGACGTAGGGGAGAAAGGCCAACCATAGGGGCATGTGGGCGGCGGCCCGGTCCTCCTCACTCTCCGGCTGCCCCTGCTCTTCCTGCTCGCCCTCCTCCATCACCGGGCTGTGTTCCACCTTGGAGGGGCCGTTGTACCAATCGGTGCGCGCCAGCCACAGGATGGCGATGACGGCCAGTGTCGCGGGCACGAACGCGGCCACCGTCGGCAGAAAAGGCGCCAGCGCCAGTTGGCCCAGTCCGTGGATGGCCGAGACGATGAGCACGGCCGGGAGCGCCTCGCGGACGCCCTGGCCGCGGCCATACAGCCAGGCGATGGTGAACCCGGCAGCCACGTTGGCGATGAGGAGCATGATGGCCGCCAGAATCGCCGTGGCGACGGGATCCTGGATGGTAACCACCAGCTGCAGCCCCGACCAGGCCACTGCCAGCGTACCAAAGGTGTTCGCCCAGCAGTGGCCGATGAGCGGGATGACCACCGCCCACAGCGGCCGCACGCCAACCGCTACCAGGAGGGGCGCCGTCACCGCGATCGGGGCGCCAAACCCCGTGATACCCTGGAGGAAACTGGCGAATACCCAGCCAAAGGCCAGTACGTGGTGGAGGTTGTTCGGCGTAAAGCGCTCGATGCCGACGCGCAGCGTGTCGAACGCGCCGGCCTCCTCAGAGACCTCGTACAGCAGGAGCGCCGGGACGATGACTTACAGGATAAAGACGGCGTCCCAGATTCCCTTGACGGTCTGGAGAGCGACCGTCAGGGCAGGCGTGCGGAACGCCAGGAACGCGGCGAGGACGGCCAGAAAAAAGCCGACGGGGGCCGCGGTGGCTGCCTTCCAGCGCAGCCCCACCAGCAACACCAGGATGGCTGCCAACGGCAAGAGCGCGATGATCCACATCCCGAACGTGATGGGTAGCTGGGGCATGTTCACCTCCACGGGCGCGCTGGCGGCTATTCACTCCCGGCCGCCGGCGCGTGTGCGACACCGTGTGCCCCTGGCGTTCCAAGCGCGAGCCCTGGGCTGCTGGTGTGCTGCTGCTCCGATGCCGACGCGTCAGAATCCCATGGCCATCCCTTCACCGCGCGGGTCGGCCCCGCCGCGAAGGACGCCCTCCTCGCGGTCGATCCAGATCGCCTGGGCGTGGCCCATGGTCTGAGACCAGTCCTCGACCATCGACACGTCGTGGCCGCGTCGCTTGAGCTCGGTCGCCACCCCGTCGGGGATGCGGCCCTCGAGCTTGAGCGAGCGCGACTCGTCGCCCCACGTCCGCCCGTAGAGCCAGCGGGGCGCCTCGATGGCTTCCTGGACGTTGTAGCCATAGTCCACCATGCGGGTGAGCATGGCCGCCTGCGTCTGGGGCTGCCCTTCGCCGCCCATGGTGCCAAAGAGGAGCGCCGGCTTGCCCTCCTGGAGCGCCATGGCCGGGATGATGGTGTGGAAGGTGCGCTTGCGGGGGGCCAGGGCGTTCGGATGCTCTGGATCCAACTGGAAGAAGGAGCCGCGGTTCTGGAGCAGGATACCCGTCCCCTCGGGCACAAAGGCAGACCCGAACTCGAAATACACGCTCTGGATGAGGGACACCGCGAGGCCGTCGTCGTCCACGGCGGCCATGTAGACGGTGTCACCGCCGGCGGCCGCGTGGGCCGCGGGCCGGCCAAGGCCGGGCTCCACCGCATCCGGCGGACGAGCCCGCTGCATGTCGATCCGGCGCATGCGTTGGGCAGCGTACTGCTTGGCCAGCAGTCGGTCGTAGGGGATATCGACGGTAGTGGGATCGGTGACCCACTGGTCGCGATCGGCAAAGGCCAGCTTGGTGGCCTCGGTCATCAGGTGGTAATAGTCCGCCGAGCCCTCGGCGATGCCCTCCAGGCCATGCTCCGCCAGGAGGTTCAGGATCATGAGCGCGGCGATCCCCTGGGTGTTGGGGGGCAACTCGGTCACCTCGTAGCCCTTGTACGTGGTGCGCAGGGGCTCCACCCAATCCGAGGTGTGGGAGGCAAAATCGTCCTCGGTCAGGAGCCCGCCCGCCTGCTGCAGGCCCCGGACGATTCGCTGCGCCAGTTCTCCCCGATAGAACCCGTCGACGCCGTTCCCGGCGACTTGCCGCAGCGACTGGGCCAGGTCTCCCTGGCGGAACATGCTGCCCGCCCGGGGAGCGTGGCCGCCGGGCAGATAGATGGCGGCGGTGGTGTCGTACTGCCGGAGCGTGTCCGCGTACTCGGTGATATAGTCGCGGAACTTGGGCGAGATGGGGAAACCTTCCTCGGCGTAGCGGATGGCCGGCTCGAACAGCCGCTGCCAATCGAGCTTGCCGTGGCGCTGGTGGAGCTCCCACCAGGCGCTGACGACACCCGGTACCGTGTTCGCCGCGAGGGGGCCGCGGGGCTGGATCTCGTCCCATTTCTGGGCGCGGTAGGCGTCGATGGTGACCCGCTCGCCGGAGCGGCCGGAGCCGTTCAGGGCCATCACCTGGCCCTTGCCGGGGTCCCACGTTTGGGCAAAGAGATCGCCTCCGAGGCCGGACATGTGGGGGTAGACGACACACAGCGTCGCGTTCGCGGCAATCAGGGCATCGGCCGCCGAGCCGCGCTCCTGCAGGATGCCCAGGCCGGCGGCGCTGGCCAAATAGTGGGAGGTGGCCACCATGCCGCGCGTCCCCATCGTTTCCGGGCGGCCCGTCGCAGGGCCGTGTGCTTGGCTTCGCTCGCTCATCGCATTCCTCCTCTAGAACCAGGGCACTGTACCCCGCTCCAGCGGTATCCGGCTGCAAAACGCCACGAGCCGGACGACTGAAGCGCCAAATAGGCAAAGGGGTGCAAAGGGCAGGAGGGTTGGCGAGAGAAGGGTATCGCTGAAAGGTCGAACGCTGTGAGGACGCCCGGATGGGCAACGGTGGTCGGGATTGCACGAGGGAGCAGATGTGAGCCGGAAAGCCTACGCACATTGTAGAGTGATGCGTGATGCGACGCAAGCGCGGGAGCGCGCGAGCGCGAGTCGCCGTTGACAGCGCCCCGGCGCCATGCTACGATGCGCCATATCCCCCGCCCGGCACGCCTCCAACCCGCCTCCTATTGCGCCGGGCGCATGTCGGTAGATGGATGGGTCAGAGACGCCCCAGGAGGGCATGATGCGAATCGTCATACCGCTCGCGGGTTTTGGCACCAGGCTGCGGCCGCACACCTTTAGCAAGCCCAAGCCGCTCATGTACGTGGCGGGCAAGCCGGTGTTGGCGCATATCCTCGACGAACTGGTGGCGCTGGATCCCGAGCAGGTGGTCTTTATCGTGGGCTATCTGGGCGACCAGATTGAGGAGTACGTGCGCGAGCACTATGCGTTCGACGCGCAGTTCGTCGAGCAGCGGCAGCTCCTGGGCCAGGCCCACGCGCTGCACCTGGCGCGCGAGCACATCAGCGGCCCCACGGTTATCATCTTTGTGGACACGATCGCCAAGACGGACCTTTCCGTCATCGAGAGATCACAGGCGGACGGCATCGCGTTCGTCAAGGAGGTGGTCGATCCCCGCCGGTTTGGCGTGGTGGTGGTGGAGGACGGGCAGGTCCATCGCTTTATCGAAAAGCCCGACACCGACGAGCACCGGCTGGCCGTCATTGGGCTGTACTATATTCGGGATGGCGACCACCTCATGCACCACGTCGAGCGCCTGATCACCAGCGGCAGACGGACCAAGGGAGAGTACTATTTGGTCGATGCCCTGCAGCTGATGGTGGATGACGGCGCACGCTTCGAGGTGGAGGAGGTCGACGTCTGGCAAGACTGCGGCACCCCAGAGGCCGTGCTGGAGACGAACCGCTACCTCCTTGGCCACGGGCACTCGAACGCGGCGGAAGTCATCGCAGAGGATTCCGTGATCGTCCCGCCGGCCTACGTCGCGCCGTCGGCGCGCATCCGGCGCTCGGTCATCGGGCCGAACGTGACCATCGCCGGAGACTGTGTCGTGGAGAATGCCATCGTCGAGGACTCGATCGTCGACGAAGAGTCCACGCTGGTCGATACGATCCTGGACGGCTCGATCGTCGCGCCGCGCGTCACCATCCGCGGCGCCCGGCAACAGATGAACATCGGTGATACGTCCGCCGTCGGGTACAGCTCCGGTCGTCGGTAGAATCATTGCCTCCGCACGAGCGTCCCGTGGGGCGGGAGAAGAGCATGACCCAGGTTGCTCGGCAACAGGGCGAGAGTATCGAGAGTCTGCCAAAGCGCTTCAAGACGGCGGCCAAGCTGCGCAAGAGCCGCCGCACCCAGCTCAAGGCCGAGGGCCTGAGCTAGCCGCCATCCCACCGCTTACACACACCAGCGCCGCCAGGGCTTCCCTGGCGGCGCTTCACGTATTGGGCTCAGGCCGGCTGGCGCGCCCACGGTGCGCCCTCGCCGAGCACCGCGTGCACGGTGGGCATCCACTCGCTGATCAGGATGCCCTGGGGGCAGTGCTCCTCGCACTGGCGACAGGCCACGCACGCGCTGGCCCGGGCGCCTTCTTCCAGTCGGGCGTAGTGCCGCCGCGCCGCCTCGGGCTCGGCGTACATGTTCCCCTCGTTGTAGATCGAAAAGTTGGTCGGGATCTTGACCCCGCTGGGGCAGGGCATGCAGTACTCGCAGCCGGTGCAGGGGATCGGCGCCAGCCCGGCATAGGCGTCCCGCGCCCGGGCCACCACCTCCTC
The DNA here is from genome assembly GCA_012513725.1 of Chloroflexota bacterium. GTDB lineage: Bacteria > Chloroflexota > Anaerolineae > UBA1429 > UBA1429 > JAAZBQ01. Next base: position 1,875 of record JAAZBQ010000795.1, on the reverse strand, counting down.
CTCGGCGGCCGATATGACGCCCACCCCCGACCGCGCGGCGATGGCCAGGTTCTCCTCGAGTTGCCCCATGGTGCTCATCCCGCTCAGCACGGAAGTGACCTCGGGCTTGTTCCACAGCCACTGCAGCGCCCACTCGACGGCGCTGCGCTCCGGCGGCGCGGCCTCCCAGATGCGGCGCACGGCTGCGGGCGAGTTGGCCAGGCGGCCGCCCAGGAGCGGCTCCATGATCACCACGGCCAGCCCCCGCTCCGCGGCGTACAGCAGGCCCTCGGTGCCGGCCTGCTCCTCCTCGTTCATATAGTTGTACTGGATCTGGCACATGGCCCAGTCGTCGTAGCCGTCGACGATGGTCTTGAACGCGTCCACCGAGTCGTGGAACGAAAAGCCCAGGGCGCCGATCCGCCCATCCTGCTGGGCCTTGGCGGCCGACTCCAGGACGTCGTGTTCCAGCACCCGCTTCCACGACTCTGCGTTCAGCGAGTGCAGCAGGTAGACGTCGATGTGATCGGTCTGCAGCTTGCCCAGCTGCTCGTTCAGCAGCCGGTCGAAATCCTCCGGGCCTTTGACCAGCCAGGTGGGGAGCTTCGTAGCCACGCGAACCCTTTCGCGGTAACCCCCCTGCAGGCCCTTGCCGAGAACGCGCTCGCTGTTGCCGCCGTGGTAGGGGTAGGCGGTGTCGAGGTAGTTCACTCCGTGCTCGATGGCGTGGTGCAGCATGCGCAGCGCCTCGGGCTCGTCGATCTTGGCCGAGTCGCCGCCGATGGTCGGCAGCCGCATGCAGCCCATGCCCAGCGCGGAGACGTGCCAGTCCTGCTTGCCAAACTTGCGGTATTGCACGATGTCTCGGTCCTTTCGGTTGAGTGTGTATGTCCGTGCCGCCCCGAGGTCAGTACCCGCGGGCCTTGTCCACCACGTTGCGGAGGGGCTGGCCGGCGAGGTAGCGCTCCAGGTTGTCCAAGAAGATGGCCGAGGCCCGCTCGTCGTAGCGGGGCGTGCGCCCGGAATAGTGGGCGGTGATGATGACGTTCTCCATCTTCCAGAGGGGCGAATCCTCGGGGAGGGGTTCCTGCTCGAACACGTCCAGCCCGGCGCCGGCGATCCACCCCTCGCGGAGGGCGCGGATCAAGGCGGCCTCGTCGATGGTGCCGCCGCGGCCGATGTTCACGAGGAACGCCGTGGGTTTCATGGCCCGCAGCTGCGCCTCGCCGATCATGTGGCGCGTGTCCTGGGTGAGCGGGACGGTGAGCACCACGACGTCGGCGTCGGGGAGGAGCGAAGCCAGGGCATCCGGGCCGTGCATCTCGGCGACGCCATCGGCCGGGGCGGTGGGATCGCGGCGCACGCCGACGACGCGCATGCCGAACGCCGCGGCAAACTGCGCCGTGCGCTCGCCGATGGCGCCCACCCCGATCAGGAGCATGGTCTGCCCCGCCAGCTCCGAGATGCCGTCGTGCATCTCGGGGCGCTGCCAACGCCCCTCGGCCTGGGAACGCAGGGCGCGATGCAGGCCGCGGGAAAAGGCCAGCACCAGGGCCATGATGTGCTCGCCGATCGGCTGGGCGTGGACGCCCGAGGCGTTGGTGAGCACAAAGGGGGCTGCGGCGGCCTCCGGCGTGCGCAGGAGCCAGTCGGCCCCGGCGCCCCACTGCTGCATCCAGCGCAGGCGCGGCGCCGATAGCATCATCTCTCGCGGCATGCGGCCCGCGGCGATCTCGATGTCGCCCAGGTGCTCGCGCACCACGGCGTCGTCGTGGGTCACCAACACGCGATAGCCGGGCGCCAGGCGCTCGACGCGCTCGCGCAGGGCGGCCGATTCGGGGGTGTCGCCAAAACCTAACAGGATGATCGGTTCTGCCATCGGTTCTCCTCTATGGG
>JAAZBQ010000015.1 GCA_012513725.1 Chloroflexota bacterium | reverse complement strand
TCGAGGTGAAAACCCGGCGCGGCCGCCGCGCCGAGAACCCCGAGGAGGCCATCCCGCCCCGCAAGGTGCGCCGCCTCACCGACCTCGCCTACACGTACCTCTGCGATCACGATCTCGCCAACGTCGACTGGCGGATCGATTTTGTGGCCGTGGACCTGGACTCTGCGAACGCGGCCCGCTCGCTGCGCGTGTACCAGGCCCTGGTGGCCGAGTGACGGACCGCATGACGCAGACGCCGTCGGGCCGGGTGCACCTGGTGGCCATCGTGGGGCCCACCGCGGTAGGCAAGACCTCGCTTGGCGTGCGGCTGGGCGAGGCGCTGCGCTCGGGCGACTGGCCCGTGCAGGGAGCCGAGATCGTCTCCGCCGATTCGCGCCAGATCTACCGGTGGATGGATATTGGCACGGCCAAGGCGACCGCCGAGGAGCAGGCCGCCGTCCGCCACCACCTGATCGACGTGGTGGCGCCCGATGAGCGCCTGACCCTGGCCCACTACCAGGTGCTGGCCGGCCGGGTGATCCGCGACATCTGGGACTGCGGCCTCCTGCCGATCCTCGTCGGCGGGACGGGCCTGTACGTGCGCGCCCTCTTGGAGGGGTGGACGATTCCCCAGGCCCCGCCGGACGAGGCCCTGCGGGCTCGCCTGCAGGAGGAGGCCGAGGCCCACGGCGCCGAGGCCCTCCATCGGCGGCTGGCCGCGGTGGACCCCGCCGCCGCCGCCAGCATCGACCTGCGCAACGTCCGGCGGGTGATCCGCGCACTAGAGATCCACGAGCAGACGGGGCGTCCCGCCTCGCAACTCCAGCGCCGCGAGCCGCCCGACTGGGCAGTACTGCGCATTGGCCTGACCATGCCGCGCCCCGCGCTCTACCGGCGCATCGATGCGCGGATCGAGGCGATGATGGCCCAGGGGCTGGAGGCCGAGGTCCGCGACCTCATCGAGCGGGGCTATGGGCTGGACCTGCCCGCCATGTCGGGCCTGGGGTACCGCCAGATCGGCCAGTACCTCCAGGGAGATGTCCCGCTGGACGAGGCGGTGGCGCTCATCAAGCGCCACACCCGGCGGTTCGTCCGCCAGCAGTACTCCTGGTTCCGGCTGGACGATCCGGACATCCGCTGGTACGATGCCGGCGACCTCGATATTCATGCCGTGCTGGCCGACGTGCGCGCGTTTCTGGCGCAGCCCTGAGCGGCCTCCCATCACCGGAGCGATCGATGTCCTACGCCGACATGCCCACCGGATCCTCCTCGGGGAGCAACAAGACCCTGATGCTGGCGCTCCTGGCCCTCATCGTCATCGTGGCCAGCCTGCGCTGGTTCGGGGGCGATGGCGAGTCGGCGCCCGGCGCCGGAGGCGGCGACTCGGGTGGGGCCACCGGACGGCTCCTGGTGCTCAACGGCCGGGCATCGCTCCTCCGCGAGGAGGGCCCCCCGGCGCCCGACGTGCCGGCCGGCGACACGGCCGTGGTCGAGGTCGGCGACCGCATCCGGACTGCCGAGGGCTCTGCCGCGCGGCTGACCTTTGGCAGCGCCAGCACGGTGGAGGTCGGCGCCGACGCCGAGGTCACCATGCTCGACCTGCGCGGCGGGCTCCTGTCCCGGGGGCCGGTGATCTCCCTGGCCCTCCTTCGTGGGGGTATTCGCGTCCGCCTGGAGGACATGCCGCTGCGCACCGGTGAGTTGCTCCTGGAAACGAGCATCCTGAGCCTGGCCAGCCGCGCCAGTCATCTGGAGTGCAGCCTGAACGGCGCGGACCGGGTACACGTGGCGGTGCACACCGGCGAGGCCACCGTGTCGATGGGCGAGCAGTCGGTGCGCGTGGCCGCCGGGCAGATCCTCGACGCCGCCCTCGGCCAGACGTTGAGCCCCATCACCGTCGCCACGCTGGCCGGCCCCGCCACGGTCACCCCCTCTGGCGGGGTCCCCTCGTTCCTGGATGAGAGCAACCAGACCCTCTTCCCGCCCATCGTGACCCCCACCCGCCCCGGCGATCCGGCGCCCGTGGGCACCCGGCCCCCGGAGACTGTCTCTGGCGCCGATACCTACGTCGTGCAGGCGGGCGACACGCTGTATTCCATCGCCCGTCGGTTTGGCGTGTCGTGGGAGGCCGTGTGGGAGGCGAACCGCGACGCACTGCCCGCTCCGGAGCTCATTCGCGAGGGGCAGACGTTGCGCATCCCTCGGTGACGCGCCCGCCGGGCGGAGGGAGGCAACCGATGATCACCATCCGACCCCTGGCCGCAGACGACGACCTGGGCGATCTGATCGCCCTGTCGCGGGCCTTTTTCCAGGAGTACGAGGGGCATCACGAGGAGTTCTTTTGCATCGGGGATCTGCGCGATGAGGATGTCGTCGCCTTTTTCCGGCGATCGCTGGACGACGAGGACGGCTGCACCCTGATCGCCGTGGAGGGCGGCCACGCCGTGGGGTATGTCACCGCGTACGTCCGCGAGCAGGCGCGTTCTTACCGGGTGGCGCGGGTGGGCGCCATCTCGGGCCTCATGGTGCGCGCCGACTGCCGGCGCCGGGGCATCGCCGCCCGGCTGCACGCGGCCGCCCTGGCCTTCTTTCGGGAGCGGGGCGCCACGCTATACACCGTCTACACGGCGACGGCCAACCGCGGCGCCCTGGCCTTTTACGCCCGCCAAGGCATGGCGCCGCTCCTGACGACGCTCCTCGGCCAGGTTCCCGCCGACGACTCTGAAGGAGAGCGCCCCGCGCCCCGGGAAACCTAG
>JAAZBQ010000117.1 GCA_012513725.1 Chloroflexota bacterium | reverse complement strand
CGGACGTCAGGACCGCGTGCGGGCCGTCCGGGGCGCCCCCCGAACGGCCTTGGGGCGCGTCACGACCTTGCACCATCCCGTTTCCCTTTTCACCCACCCAGGGAGGTATCAACGATGAGCCAGATGACCGAGATCCGCTGGCATGGGCGCGCCGGACAGGGCGTCGTCACCGCCGGCGAACTCCTCGCCGAGGCGACCCTGCACTCCGGCAAGTACTTCCAGGCCTTTCCGGAGTACGGCTCCGAGCGGATGGGCGCCCCGATCAAGTCCTACACCCGCGTCTCCGATGAGCCGATCGAGCTCCACTGCCCCATCCTCGAGCCCGAGATGATCATCGTCGTGAACGACAACCTCCTGGGCATCGAGAACCTCACCGAAGGCCTGGCGCCCGGCGGCATCATCCTCATGAACACCTCCCACACGCCCGCCGAGATCCGCGAGGCGCTCGGGTTTGAGGGCGGCGCCGTCTGGTGCGTCGATGCCTCCAAGATCGCCCTCGAGGAGTTGCGGCGCGATATTCCTTCGACGATGATGCTCGCCGTCGTCGCCCGGGCGGCCGATTTCGTCAGCCTCGAGGCCGCCATCGAGGTCACCAAGGAGTCCCTCGGCACCAGGCTGCGGCCGGAGATCGTAGAGGCCAACGTCCGCGCCCTCGAACGCGCCTACAACGAGTGCGTCCAGGGCTAGGCGACACCAGCACCATACACCAAGAACCCACGGAGGTCAATGCATGTCCGAGAAGAGATCCGCCCCCCGGCTGGACGCTCCCTGGCGCGAACTGGTGCCCGGCGGCGTCGTCACCACCCCTGGCAACTCGGAAGCCTACATCACGGGCACCTGGCGCACCTTGCGGCCCGTTCGCGATACCGAGCAGTGCACCCAGTGCCTCATGTGCTGGATCGTCTGCCCCGATTCGTCGATCACCATTGTGGATGGCCAGGTGGCCGGGTTCGATTATGACCACTGCAAGGGCTGCGGCCTCTGCGCCCAGGCCTGTCCGGTGAACATCAAGAAGGCCCATTCGGTCACCGGCGAGATGGGCAAGGTCATCCAGATGGTGCCCGAGGCCAGCGCGGACACCGAGTAACCATCCGCCCCTTCCCTATAGCACGGAGGATCACCATGGTTGAAAGCAAGTACATGCCTCTGGATGGGGCGAACGCCGTCTCGCAGGCCATGCGCCAGATCGAGCCGGACGTGGTCGCGGCGTACCCCATCACCCCGCAGACGGCCGTCGTCCAGAACTTTTCGCAGTACGTGGCCGATGGCATCGTGAACACCGAGTTCGTGCCCGTGGAGAGCGAGCACGCCGCGATGAGCGCCTGCGTGGGCGCCTCTGCCGCCGGCGCCCGCGTGATGACGGCCACCGCCGCCAACGGCCTGGCCCTCATGTGGGAGATGCTGTACATCGCCTCCGGCATGCGTCTGCCGATCGTCCTCACGGTCGTGAACCGCGCCCTCTCCAGCCCGCTGAACATCCACTGCGACCATTCGGATTCCATGGGCGCCCGCGACGCCGGCTGGCTGCACTTTTACGCCGAGAGCGGCCAGGAAGCGTACGACAACACCATCAAGGCCATCCGCATCGCCGAGCACCCCGACATCCTCACGCCCGTTATGTCGTGTCAGGATGGGTTCATCACCGGGCACGGCGTCGAGCGCGTTGGCCTCCTGCCGGATGAGGCGGTCAAGGAGTTCGCCGGCGAGTACAAGCCCCAGCACGCCCTGCTGGACATCGAACACACGGTCACCATGGGCGCCTGGGACTTTACCGACCATTATTTCGAGCACAAGCGCCAGCAGACCGAGGTCCTCGAGCACGCGCTGCCGATCATCGAAGAGGTGAGCGCCGAGTACGAGCGCCTCTCGGGCCGGCCGCAGCCGATCATCGATACTTTTGGGATGGAGGACGCCGAGTACGCCATCATCGTCCTCTCCTCCACCGCCGGCACGACCCGCTCGGTCGCCCGGGCGCTCCGCGCCAAGGGCCAGAAGGTCGGCGTGGTCAAGCCGCGCCTCTTCCGCCCCTTCCCGGCCAAGCAGATCGTCGACATCATCAAGAACTGCCGCGCCGTCGCCGTGCTAGATCGCGCCATCTCGTTTGGCTCGCCGCAGGGCTGTGGTCCCCTCTTCCTGGACGTGACCGCAGCGCTGTACAACGAGGGCATCGCGGGCCTGCCGATCATCAACTACATCCACGGCCTCGGCGGCCGCGACACGGTGCCCCCGATGATCGAGTCGGCGTTCGCCGACCTCGCCCAAATCGGCGCATCCGGCGAACGCGGGACGATGGTCCGTTACCTGGGCCTGCGCGAGTGACTCACCCCTTCCAGGCCCGGCGCCCTCGCGCCAGCCTGACCCATAAGGAGCAACGACATGGCAGAGCAAGCCAGGGCTGAAAAGGCCGCTGACCGGATCCGCATCCGCCTGCGGGACATCGTGAACAACGAGGAGCGGCTCGCCGCCGGGCACCGCCTGTGCGCCGGCTGCGCCGAGCCCACCATCATCCGCCAGATCCTTCACGCCGTCGAAGAGCCCGTGGTGATCGCCACGGCGACGGGCTGCATGGAGGTCTCTACCACGGTGTATCCGTTCACCGCCTGGCAGGTGCCCTGGATTCACAGCGCGTTCGAGAACGCCGCCACCACCATCTCTGGCGTCGAGGCGGCCTACAACGCCCTCAAGCGCGCGGGCAAGATCCCGGCGGATCAGGACATCAAGTTCATGGCCGTCGGCGGCGACGGCGCGTCGTACGACATCGGCTT
>JAAZBQ010000794.1 GCA_012513725.1 Chloroflexota bacterium | reverse complement strand
TCCTGTTGTCGCCACGGTCCATCGAGGCTTGCCTTGCGACGCTACCTCCGCATTCTGACCACGCCACCCGCCCTGCTGGCGGCCATCACGTTGTTGGCCGCCGCGTTGCGGTTGGCCGCCCTCGACCGCCTGCCGCCGGGGTTGTACCACGACGAGGCCTACAACGGGCTCGACGCCCTCGGCGTGCTCCGGGGTGATACGCCGCTGTTCTTTCCCGCGAACAACGGCCGCGAGCCGCTGTTCATCTACCTCGCCTCCGTCGCCGTGTGGCTCCTGGGCCCCTCGCCAGGGGCGCTGCGCCTCGTTTCGGCCCTCCTGGGAGTCGCCACGGTGCCGGCCACCTACTGGCTGGGCCGCGTCCTATTCGAGCGGCGCACGGCGCTCCTCGCCGCGTTCCTCTGCGCCACGACGGTGTGGACCCTCAACCTCAGCCGGGTGGCCTACCGGGCGGTGGTGGGGCCGCCGATCGCGGCCCTGGCCCTGGGGCTCCTCTGGCAAGGGTTGGAGCGCCGCCGCAGGGGCCCGATGCTGGCCGGCGGCGCGGCCTATGGCGCCCTGTTCTACACGTACCTCGCCGCCCGGGTGTCCGTGCTGGCGCTGGGGGCGTTCCTGGCCTACCTCCTCCTCTGGCACCGAGCGAGGGTGTGGGGCCGGGGGCTGCTCCTCTTTGCGCTGGCCGCGTGCGCCGTGGCGGCGCCCCTCGGCGCCCACCTCCTGGCCACCGGCGAGCTCCTGGGCCGCGCCGGACAGGTGTCGGTCTTTAGCCCCGCCATCTCCGGCGGCGACCCCTGGGGCACCCTGGCGCGCCACGCGGCCCGGACGGCGCTGGGGTTCTTTTGGCGGGGGGATTTCATCGCCCGACACAACGTTCCGCTGCGCCCCGCCTTTGATCCCCTGACGGCCGCGGCGATGCTCGGCGGCGCGATAGTCGCGCTGCGCTGCTTCCGGCGCTCGCCGGCCCACGCGCTGGTGCTGATCTGGGTGGCCGTGATGCTGCTCCCCACCGTATTGGCCGAGGACGCCCCCCACATGCTGCGGGCCTCGGGGGTGCTGCCGGTCCTGTTCCTCCTCCCTGCCTTGGGGATCGAGGCGCTGCACAGGTGGCTGGCTCCCCGGGCGCCGTGGCTGGCCCCGGCGGCCATCGCGCTGGTGCTCGCGTTCGGAGCGACGGAGGGCGCCTGGCGCTACGCGGCCCACCTGCGGGGCCCCTCGGCCTATTACCAGTTCGAGGCCGGAGCCAGCGCCCTGGCGGCCGAGGCGAACGCGTTCCTCGGCGTCGGTTGGCAGGGGGAGGGCTTCGATGCTCCTGGGGGGAACCCTACGCCCGGTCGCGCCGTCTATGTAGCACCGCGCCTGTGGCGAGATTGGGCCTCGGTCCGCTACCTGGCGGCGCCGGCAGCGTCTCAGGGCCTCGTGTACTCGGACGCCGCCTGGCCCGGGTTCGCCGCGGCGGAGGACGTGGCGCTGTACCTGTGGCCCTTTGAGGAGGACGCCGCGGCGCTGGATCTCCTGCCCCGCGAGCGGCTCGTCGTCGTTCGCGAGGGGGCGCAG
>JAAZBQ010000793.1 GCA_012513725.1 Chloroflexota bacterium | reverse complement strand
CGGCGCATCCCTCCCCGGAAGCTGCCTTGGCTTCCGGGGAGGTTCTGCTCCCCTTCCCGGAATCTGCCTGCCCCTTGGGGTCCGCGAAGGTTCTGCTGCATCCGAAACCCTGCGGACAGATGCGGACCGTCCCGCCGGCAATCCCCCAGCAAACGCCCAACCGCCACATGAACCGGACGGTATGTCCGCATCCGTCTGCACCGAGGATGGCCGTCAGACGGCGCCTACTCCGGAACCTTCCCGGAAGGCAAGGCACCTTCCGGGAAGGAAGGGGAGCGCGCGGCCTTGACGGCTTCTTCCGGCGGGGTATCATGCCGGCGACAAAGAGCAGTGGCAGGAGGCCGACGTGTCCAAGACGACGCTGCGAGTCGCCATCATCGGAGCCGGGATGATCGCCGAGGCCGGCCACATCCCCGCCTGGCAGGGCACGCCCGACAGCGAGATCGTGGCCATCGCCAGCCGCACCGCCGCCCATGCCCAGGAGGCCGCAGGCCGCCACGGCATCCCCCGGGCCTATGACGATTGGCGGCGCATGCTCGAGGAGACGCGTCCCGACGTCGTCTCGGTCTGCACCCCGAACGCCACCCACCGGGAGGTCGCCATCGGCGCGCTGGAGGCCGGCTGCCACGTCCTCTGTGAAAAGCCGGCGGCCACCAGCCACGCCGATGCCGTAGCGATGTTCGCCGCCGCCGAGGCCGCCGGGCGCGTGCTGTACGTGGGGCAGAACGGACGCTTTGCCGTCTCGCACCGCGCCGCCTGGGAGATCGCCCGGGCCGGCCACCTCGGCGAGATGTACTATGCGGAGACCGCCGCCATGCGCCGGCGTGGTGTGCCCACTTGGGGCGTCTTTCACCTGCGCGAGTACGCCGGGGGCGGGCCCGTGTACGACATTGGCGTCCACGCGCTGGACACGCTCCTGTGGATCATGGGCAACCCCCGGGTCGTCGCCGTGAGCAGCGTGACCTTTCGCCGGATCGCCGATCGCGACGAGGGCCTGATAACCTCCCTCTCCGAGAGCGGCGCGCCCCTCGGCGTGCACCATCCCCGGCCCTTTGATCCCGGCGAGGTGAACGTCGAGGATCTTGCCGCGGCGTTCGTCCGGCTCGACGGCGGCGGGGCGGTCACCTTCCGGGTCTCGTGGGCGGCCAACATCCCGGAGGGGTTCGGCGAGACGGTCATCCTGGGCACCGAGGGCGGGCTGCGGCTGCAGCCCCTGACCCTCTTTGGCCGAATGGGCCGCTACCAGGCTGACGTCACCCCGCTGGTGCCGCCCGATCCCGATGTCCCATTCCACGGCATCCATCAGGAGACGGCGCACCTGGCGCGGGTCATCCGCGAGGGAGAGGAGCCGCTGGTGCGGCGAGAAGAGGTACTGAACGTCATGGCCGCGCTGGACGCCATCTATCGCTCGGCCGCCGAGGGCCACGAGGTACAGGTCGCATAGGGTCGCCCGTTCGCAGAGGCGTCCGTCGCGGGCGGTTGCAGCGAACCCCACCATCCATACAGGAGCAGAGTCACATGAACGAGGTCAGGACCGCCATCGTCGGCATGGGCATCGGCAGGCAGAACGCCCGGGGCATCATGCGCAACCCGCGCGGCCGCGTCGTCGCCCTGTGCGACCTCTTGGAGAACCGCATGCACGAGTTCGCCAAGGAGCTGCCCGAGGAGCCCAAGTTCTACACATCGTACGAGGCCATGTGCCGCGACCCGGAGATCGACGCGGTGTTCGTCGGCACCCCGAACCAGTGGCACGTGCCCGTGGCGCTGGAGGCGCTCCGCAACGGCAAGCACGTCATGGTGACCAAGCCGCTGGCCGACTCGCTGGAGGCGGCGCAGGAGCTCGTCGAGGCGGCTGAGGCCTCCGGCCTGGTGAACATGATGTCCCTCTCGACCCGCTTTTCCGACGACGTCCGCTACCTGGGCACCCTGCGCGAGGCGGGCGAGTTCGGCGAGGTGTACTATGGCCACGCGCGGAGCGTGCGCCGCAGCGGCATTCCGAACTGGAGCCTCGGCTTTATCGAGCGCGGGGGCGGCGCGTTTCGCGACATGGGCGTCCACGTGCTGGACTCTGCCTGGTGGCTCTTGGGCATGCCCAAGCCGGTGAGCGTGCTGGGAACGGCGGGCGCCAAGTTCGGGCCCCGCGGCCAGGGGTACTGGCACTTTAGCCAGCCGCCGCAAGACTTTTACAGCCGCTACGCCGCAGACGACTATGGCGGCGGGTTCATCCGCTTTGAAGACGGGACGGGGCTGCAGGTCGAGTCGTTCTGGGCCAGCCACCAGCCCGACGGATTGCAGATCGAGCTGTTCGGCACCGAGGCCGGCGCCCGCCTGAGCCCGCTGACCCTCTATCGCACCGTGTGCGGCGCCCCGCAGGATGTCACCGTGACGCTTCCCGATGGCCCCCAAGCCTGGGATCACCTCGCCGCCCACTTTATCGAGTGCATCCTGGATGGCGTCGAGTGTCAGGCGCCCCTCCGGCACGGCCTCATCGTCCAGGAGATGATGGAAGCCCTCCTCGAGAGCGCCGAGACGGGGCACGAGGTGTGCCTGAACGGCGCGGCCCCCGGCGCGCCGCTGACGTCATCCGCCCAAGCCCGTCCCGCGGAAGGAGCACCAGCATGAGCAAGACCTACCGTCTCGCCGCCGTGGGCTTTGCCCACATGCACATCAACCACCTGCTGGACGAGTTCAACAAACTCGCCAACGTCGAGTGGGTGGCCTGCGCCGACACCGTCCCGGACCTGCCCTCCATCAGCATGAAGAACTCGTCGCGGGGGGCCAACCTGCGGCGCGCCCACGAGGTGGTCGGCATCCCCAAGGTGTACGACGACTATCGGGCACTGCTGGACAGCGAGTCGCTGGACGCCGTGATCTTTTGCCCGGAGAACCGCAAGCACCCCGAGGTGGCCGAGGCGATCGCCGCCAAGGGCCTGCACATGCTCACCGAAAAGCCGATGGCCGCCGATCTCCCCGGCGCGCTGCGCATCGCCCGGGCGGTGCGCTCGGCGGGCGTGGAGCTGATGGTGAACTGGCCGATCACCTGGTCGCCGGCGGTGCGCAAGGCCAAGGAACTCATCGACGCGGGGCGCATCGGCACGGTGTGGGAGGTCAAGTGGCGCAACGGCGCCTCGATGGGACCGCTGGCCTACGGCACGGGCGATCAGGCCTTTACCGACGACGAAAAGGCGCCCGAGTGGTGGCACCACGCGGCGCCCGGCGGCGGCGCGCTCTTGGACTATTGCTGCTACGGGGCCTGCCTCTCGCGCTGGTACCTGGGCGAGGGCGCCACCGCCGCCTATGGCCTCAAGGCCAACCTGAACAGCCCCTTTGGCGACGCCGAGGACAATGCCATCATCACCGTGCGCTTTCCCCAGGCGATGGCCATCCTGGAGGGCACCTGGACCACCTGGAACGTCGGTGTGCCCACCGGCCCCATCGTCTACGGCACCCAGGGCACCCTGGTCGTCAGCACCCGCCCGGACCCCGCCGGCGGGACGGTGCCTGTGGTGGAGGTCCACACGTCTCGGGGCCACGGCCTCTCGGAGCCCGACGAGGTGATCGAGGGCGACCCGCTCCCCGAGGGGCGCGCGACGCTGGCGGAAGAGTTCCTCCATCACCTGGAGACCGGCGATCCTCTGCACCCCACGCTGCAGATGGACCTGAACGTGGAGGCGATGGCCATCCTGGATGCCGGGAGCCGCTCGGCCGCCAGCGGCAAGCTGGAACTGGTGAACGACGCCATCTGGTCGATCGGGTAGGCCGGCCGGCGAGGTGAAGGACGAGGGGCGCCAGGTCTCTGGCGCCCCTCGTCTCGTTTTGTCGTGTCCTCGGCCTCAGTCGGGGCGAACTGCGCCGCCGCCGGAGACGTTCTCGCGGCCGATGGTGGGGTTACCGATGTAGCGCACGGTGGCGCCACCGCTCGCCGTCGCATCGAGGGTATCCCGGACGTTCACGGTGGCGCTAGAGCCGCCGCTGACGTTCACGTCGGCATCCTGCACCTCGAGGTCCGAGAAGTCGGCGTTCCCCCCGCCGCTCACCGTCACCTCCAGGCGCTCGGCGCTCCCGGAGATGGTGGCGCGCGAGCCGCCCGACAGGTCGATGCGCATCTCCTCGGCGAACGCCTCGCCCTCGACGCGGGCGCCGCCCGAGCCCTCGGCGCGGAACCACTCGCCCTCCTCGCTGAACCCGGAGAAAGAGACCCGGCTCCCGCCCGAGGCCCTCACTTCCCGCAGCGCGGGCAGGGTGACCTCGGCCTGCAGCCGGCTCGTGGTGAACGTGCCCGTCGGCAGGCCGATGGACAGAGCGTCTCCGCTGACCTCGACGACCACATCGTCCAGGATGTTGTCGTCGGTCGTGACCCGCACGCTATAGGCATCGCCCTGGCGCACGTCCACCCCAAAGCCGTGTGAGGCATACACGCGGGTAAACCCGCTCAACTCATAGTCCTGGCTGGCGGCACGGCCCGAGCCCAGCAGCGGCGTGCAGCCGACCGCCAGCAGCGCCGCCACCAGGCAAAGGATCGCCACACGCCACGCAGGCGCCACTCGCCCCCTTGAGATCCGTTGCATTGTACCTCCCTCTGCGCACGTCCACGCACGTTCCCGACCACACATCGGGTCAGGAAGCCTTGTAATACTCCAGGCTACACTCCGGGTCGGCCTCCTCGGCGCGACCGATGAGCGCCTCCTGCTCGCCTTCCTCTACGTAGTGAAAGGCCCGTGCGATGCGCAGATTCTGAGAGAGGATCTCGAGGGAGTCGATGCCGGTTACCAGCACGTCGATGGGCTGCGAGAGCGCATAGCCGAGCGCCTCCTCCGGCGTAAAGCCGGCGCGCAACAGGCGGCCGCCCGCCAGGCTCTTCATGCCGATGGCCCCAATGCCGCGGGCCCGCAGGATGGGCAGGATCTGGCACGCAAAGGAGCGATCCTCTGCGTCGCGGACGTTGATCGGCATCTGCACCGCGTCCCAGGGGTGGGGATGGGCCAGCATCTCGGCGTGCAGTGCCGGGCTATAGTGCCCGGTAAAGCCGATGAAGCGCAGCTTGCCCTCCTCGCGGGCGGCGATGGCGGCCTCGAGGGCGCCGCCGTGGAGGATGCGCGCCGGCTCGTTCGGCTGGCGGAGGTCGTGGAACTGCACGAGGTCGATGACGTCCGTCTGCAGGCGGCGGAGGCTTTCCTCGAGCTGCGTGCGAAAGGTGTCGCCGTCGCGACCGTGGTTCTTGGTCATCAAGAAGACCTGGCCCCGGTAGCCATCTCCCAGGGCCTCGCCCATGATGCGCTCCGACTCGCCCCGGTGATAGCACCAGGCGTTATCGCAAAAGTTCACCCCTTCGTCGATGGCCTGGCGGATGATGCGAACGCCCAGCGGGCGGCCGGCAGAACCGATATGAAAGCCCCCGACGCCGATGATGGTTACCCGCTCTCCGGTGGAACCGATCTCTCGGGTGGGAATGCCATTGCGCTTCTCGTCGCGTTCCATGGTGCCTCCTCCTCTGTACCCCTCAAACCGGCTCGGCCTGCAGGCGAAATCGGGATGCACGGAACTAGTAGCGCCAGGCGTCGGAATCCGCGCAGAGGACGCCCGCCGCATCATTCCAATCGGACGGGACGGTGTGCTCCGTCACCTGCGGGCGGACCGGGCACCGCGCGCAGGGAGGATAGTCGCCGATCCCGTTGCAGAGCAGCTCGCCGACGACGTCGAGGCAGTCGGCCAGGCGAAAGAGCGTCAGGGTGCACTCCCCCACCCGCACCTGCCGATCGAGCCCCCGGCCACGCAGGATCTCGGGGTAGCGCTGCGCGTCGGTGATCGGGCAGCGGCCGGCCCGCCAGGCCCAGGTGCGCCCCACGACGCGCCGGCCATCGGGCAGGTGCACGGGATAGGCCTCGGTGCGGCGACCCAGGCAGCGTGCGCCGCTCAGCGTCTCTGCGACGTGGTGGGAGGTGTTCGAGCGATAGTCGACGCCGACGAGCAGACAATAGCCCCCGTCGCGGGCCAGCAGGCCCAGCGGCGAATCGGCACCCATGGTCAGGGTGCGGTGGTGTCCGGCGACGTAGCGTTCGGCGCTAGCGCCCCAGGCGGCAAAGGCGTGGGTCGGGTGCAGGCTGCGGACCACGCCCGGCAGCCGCCAGAACGTGTCGGGGATGATGCCGTTGGTGGTGGGCGTCTCATGGGGGTGATAGTAGCCGGGCGCGCCCGGCCGAAAGGCGGCGCCGTGGTTGAAGGACGGGAACAGCAGCGTGCCCTCGGCGCCGACGGCGGCCATCAGCGCGTCGATCGCCCCGCGAGCGCCTCCGCGGAGGTGGCCAAAGGAGCGCAGCGAAGAGTGCACCATGAGCCCCACCCCGGGCGAGAGACCGAGATCGCCGAGGGCCCGGGCCAGGTCGCCGGATGTTACCTCTGTGCGCTCGGAACCTGCCGGCGTGACCATGGATCGGGCTCCCGAGGATGCATCGTGTGGTGAGATCACGTGCATTGTAGATAGAGAGCGGGAACGCGTCAACGCCCATTTCCTTGACAGAGATCCCTCCCCGCCCTACCATCGCCCTGGAGATGCACACACAGGAACGATAGGAGGACGACGTGGAGCAGAGAGCACTCGGTGGATCGGACCTGCGGGTCAGCGCGCTGGGCCTGGGCTGCTGGCCGCTGGGCGGCGGCGACGGCTGGGGGGCGGTGGACGAGCAGCAGGCCGTCGCCACCATCCACGCCGCGCTGGATCACGGGATCAACTTTTTCGACACCGCCGAAGGCTACAACGCCGGCCGCAGCGAGGAGGTGGTGGGCAAGGCCCTGGCCGATCGGCGCGACCGGGCGCTGATCGCCACCAAGGTCAGCCCCTCGCATACGACGCCCCAAGCCCTCCGGGAGAGCCTGGAGAACAGCCTCCGCCGGCTGCAGACCGATTATGTCGATCTGTACCAGGTGCACTGGCCCATGCCGCCGGAGAACGTGGACGGCGCCATCGAGGTGCTCGAGGAGATGGTGGCCTCGGGCAAGGTGCGCACGCTGGGGGTCAGCAACCACGGCGTCCAGCAACTCGACCAAGTGGTGTGGACCGGCGCCCCCATCGCCAGCAACCAGTTGTGCTACAGCCTCCTGGCCCGGGCCATCGAGTGCGAGCTGGGCCCCGCCTGCCAAAAGTACGGCATCAGCATCATCGCCTACATGGCCCTGATGCAGGGGCTCCTGGCCGGCGTGTACTCTAGTCCGGACGAGGTGCCCGAGTTCCGCGCCCGCACGCGCCACTTCCACCACTCCCGCGGCGCCCGGCACGGCCAGGAGGGCCACGAGGAGCTGACCTTCCAGACCATCGCGGCGGTGCGCGGCATCGCCGACGACCTAGGCATGCCGATGGCCACGCTGTCGCTGGCCTGGGTGATGGCCCAAAAGGGCGTGGCAACCGTCCTCGTGGGCAGCCGCAAGCCCGAACAGCTCCTGCGTAACCTGGAGGCTGCCGAGGTCGTCCTATCTAGCGAGACCCTGCGCGCGCTCGATGAGGCCAGCCGCCCCCTGCGAGACGCCATGGGTCCCAGCATCGACCTATGGCAGGGCGGCGAACGCCGTCGCTCGTTCTAGGGCTCCGATAGACGCGACGGGCAGAGGAGGGCCATTTCATGCGCCGCTTGATGCGTAGCCTCGTCGCGATCATCATCCTGTGG